>JAQIDA010000198.1 GCA_027858275.1 Candidatus Kapaibacterium sp.
GGAGGTTCGATGAGAAAAAAGAAAATATCAGCTTGACTTTAGGCTGATTCCAAAGAATTTATTAACTTATAATGTCGGTTCTGTTCAGACCGGGGACTTTCAGCGGTACACCCGGGGACTTTGCTCCGGAATTGGTGGGGACTTTCACCGGTATAGGCAGTAGGTGTCTATCCCCTGCCGCAGCTTTATTCTTGCCAAACTAATATGCCACATAATACGAGTTATGCAAACTAAAGGAATATCAAGAAAAAATAACAGCCTCTCCTCGGCATTACTCCATACAGGAAAACCGTTTTCAAAATATTTCTAAAAATAAGTGTTAGTCATATAAGTAGGTAATTCTCTTTATTTTGAGTTGGTTGAATATTGTCTCAACACTGTTCTATGTGTGCACGGTCGGTTGATACTTCCTCATTTGCCAGGATCAATTTCATTTCTGAGTGAATGTGATATTCGGCGTTATCAACAAACTTTCTCAATACAAAACGATCGTTTATAATAGAGCAAAACACAAACAGAAAACCCCATATTCATCTTGTTGAATAACTCAAGAATAATACGGGGTTTGACGTTTTCTGTTTAGTGTCGAATAGAATTTTGAATTTTGAAAAACGGAGCTTTTTACAGAGAATTGTTTTCCGCAATATTGCGGTTTTTCAGCATGCGGCTGTCCGTTTCAGCCAATTATACAAAGCTTGTTCAGAGACTAAATATCTTCCCGCAATATACTTTTTGGTAGACCCGTTCTGAATTAGTGCCTCAATTTCGGGGCGGTACTTATCTAATTTGCTTTTACCTTTTCCTTTCGGACGCCCAAGTTTTATGCCTTGCAATTGTCGTGATCTCAGAGCTTCCTTGGTTCTGCTTGAAATCAATTCTCGTTCGATCTCGGCTGCCATAGCGAATGCCATAGCTATGATTTTGGATTGGATCGAATTATCTAAATTCCAATTGCCTTTGATCGCAAAAACATTAATTCCTTTTTGGGAGCATACCGATAAAATTTCCATGCATTCCAACATCGAACGTCCGAGGCGGCTCAATTCAGAAACGATGATATTATCATCCTTTTCAAGAACTTGAAACGCATCATAAATTTTTCTATTCTTCCAACTTATTTTTCCTGATATTCGTTCTTCAACGAATTCCACATTGCCAAGTTTTTTATCGTTGGCAAGAAGTAATATATCCGCCTTGTTTTTCTCCAAGTCTTGATCTATGGTTGATACTCTGAGATACGCGATTGTTCTCATTTTGGTTTGCCTTTCTTTTTTCTGTGAAATGTGTCAATAAATGACACTTTATTTGTATTCTGAGCAAGGGGCTTATTTCGACTCTCAGGACTCGTCGGCATTCAATTCTTTTCACTTGTTTGAATGTTTGTACTGTATATGAAAAAAGCTCAGCAGAACACGTTTGCCGAGCTTAGAGTTTATTACTGTCGGAGTTCTGTGAATCGGAACAAGTTCCGATTTTAATCTTTTTGAATTGGGTTCTCAATATGACATTTCGGACAGATGAAATAATCAACATCCTCAAGAGCAAATTGCCCGCTTGTCGCCAAATAATGTCCCTCATCAGAATTCCATGTGATACATACTTCGGTAATCACATTCACATTTAGATTTGATAGTGATTCACCGCAATTTTTACAGCATAGTTTTTTCTCAATATCCATAAATCATTTCCTTTGGTTTTATTATTAATAATGAAGGGCAGAACTACCGCGGATAATTCTGCCCAGGTGGTACAATTCGCTTTCAACAGTTGGTTCACGGTACTGATTACAGTCAAAGGAATTGTTAACGAAATCTCTAACAGTACCGATCATGAAATATTAATATTCGCTTGGTAGCAGGATTATGCCGTCAACACACCAAATTGAGATTTCATCTATTGGAAAATCAGTGAATTCAATTTCTTGAGATGCAAGAACATTATCGTTACCGTCTGTGATTGTAACTTTAGCCGTTTTATCATCATTTACTTTTAATGAATAGACTTGGAAATGTTGATCCCTAATTTTACTTTCTGTCTGATACGAGGCGACGAGATCAATAAGCCAATATGCGTTTGCTGTTTCAGCCATATATTTTACGCCGTCGGTATAATGTATGTTTTTGATTAGAGAATGTTTGTAATAATTCTCTGTGCCGTGGAACTGCTGTAGTTCCACGGCAAGATTTAATTTACTTGTCATTTTGGGGATTCCTTTATTTAGTAGAGATAACACTTACAGCACTGTAGACGAGAAGTCCAAACATCACAGCCAATGTGCCGAGGACAATTGTTATTGTTATTTTATCTGTTATGCTCATTAGACCGTCTCGGCTGTTAATGGGGCTTTGATGGTTATTTTTGTCTCGGGAACAGCGGCGATTAATTTTTCAATTTCTTCCAATTGAGTTTCGAGTTTTGATATGGATTCTTTGAATACTGGCATTTTCTTCTCGAGTCGGTTATGGGTCCAGGTGATCCAATTTCTATGTAATGTCAATTTCCTTTTCTCAAATCTCTCAGACCGCTGTTTAATAAATTTTTTGAATTCGGCAGAGAATTCACCGCTATCACCCGATTCAACTTGTTCGGCTTTGTCTGATTCAAGTCGGGTGATTTCTGACTTGTAAAAGTTGATAAGAATATCTTTTCCTTCGCTGCTGGCTTCCTCTTTAAGAGTCAGAATTTTTTTCACTTTGTCGGATTCGAATTTTTGTTCCGTTTCTTCGATCAGGCGATTGCCTTCAATCAACCATTCATCACATTTTCGCTGTTCTGTGACGATGCTGTCTTGAATGCTTGCAATACGGCGTTTCATCTTTTTTGCGTTTAATTCGAGTTCTTGTTTGTTCGGCTGCGGAACTTCTTTTTTCTCAGTTTTTGGTGGAGCTTCTTCAGTTACTTTCTGAATCGGTTCGGCTGTTTCTTTTTTGGAAACTGCGGGTGAATTTTTCTTGGTTGCTTTTGTCATAATACAATCTTCCATTAATTTGATAAATACTTGTTATAGGAGGAGTTAACTCTTTGTTTCAACTGTAAGGAAGGTACGTAATCATCAGTTAAGGAACAAGTGATAAAACGTGCTAACTCAAATAAATACAAGGTATTACGGTGCTTGCAAGCATAGAAATAAGCATTGGATCGCGAAAATCACCCAAAAAGTATATCTTTGTTTTTTTGTTTTTCTTAAAGAATTGGGGTAGTAGTTGGGGAGGAATAAAAAACTCCGACAACCTTTCGGCACCGGAGTAATTGTTTAATCCTTTGCTATCAATATCTTTCGATACATCAGCTTATTATGATAAGATTGCAAGTATGATTTATTTAATCATTTCTTTATCATTAGCATCAAGTTAATAAAAATTATCCAATTTTACAAATGTTAATATTTGAGTTGTATATAATGTCAGATTTTTCTAAATTGAGATTCGATACTACAACACTAATATTTCATCCATAGTGAGGAAAGAAACTATGTCTACTGTTTTAGGTCTTGATCTCGGTACAAATTCAATCGGTTGGGCTATTATTGATGATGAACGTGATTATATTATTGACAGCGGAGTCAGAATTTTTCAAGAAGGCGTTAATAATATGAATTCAAAGCAAGAGGAATCAAAAAACGCGACAAGAAGTGGCGCGAAGCAGATTCGTCGGCAGTATTTTAGAAAGAAGTTGCGCAAGAGAAAATTAGTCAGACTAATGAAAGATATGGGGTTGTTACCTGAGAATATTGAAGATGTTTTGAAATTACAACCTTATGATTTAAGAAAAAAAGCTCTTGATTTTGAACTCACTCCTAATGAACTTGGACGTGTTTTTTTTCATATCAATCAGAGGAGAGGATACAAAAGTAATAGAATTGGAAATACTGAGGGTGAGGACAAGGGAGCTATTTACGACGGTGCAAAGAAGGGCGGAACGACAAAGGGTATCAGTGAATTAAGGCAAGCCGTTGTGGACGGTGGTTTTCGCACTATAGGTGAATATTTCGCTTCAATTGATCCGCATGAAATTCGAATAAGAGACAGGTATACCGAGCGTGTTATGTTTGACCATGAATTAGAGACGATATGGGAAGCACAAAAGAAATATCATTCTGCGATTTTAACTGATGAGAACAAGAAAATTATAATCGATCAAACAATTATGTTTCAACGACCATTAAAATCTCAAAAAGAGAATATTGGGTTTTGCACATTGGAAAAACAGAAGAGAAGATGTCCGAAAAGTGCACCTGTGGCTCAGGAATTTAGAATGTTGCAATTTATCAATTCTATTCAAATATCAGGTACGGGGAGAGTTGAAGATTCTCAGAAGATGCTTACTGCCAAAGAGCGAGAAAAGTTAATTGAAAAGCTTTCTACATCCAAAGAAATTTCTATTAGTTCAATGAAGAATACGATTAAACTTGATTCAAGCAAGCGGTATAGTATCAATTATGGATTAAAAGATAAGATCAAAGGACTCAGTACAGTATCGGATATTAATAAAGCTCTCGGTATAAAAGATTCGCAAAGGTTTAACGAGGCTGATATATTTAAAATTTGGCATACATTGTATTTTGCAGAAGATGATGAATGGTTAATCAATTATATTCAAAGAGAGTGGAAATTGACCGAAGAGCAGGCGAAGAAGCTCTCGAAAATTAAACTTGAAAGAGAATACGCTAATTTATCTTCAAAAGCCATTAAGAAGATGTTGCCGTTTATGCGTGACGGTATGATGTATCATCAAGCTGCGGAAGAAGTTGGATACAGTCATGCTGATCCTGACCGTGAAGTGGAATTATTAGATGAGTTGCCTCTTCCGCCTCATGTCGGTAATCCCATTGTAAGAGTTGCTTTATCACAACTGAGGAAACTTGTTAATACAATAATAAAATCAGGTTACGGAAAGATAGATATTATTCGTGTTGAAATGGCACGGGATCTTAAGAATCCGCTTCAAAAAAGAATGGATATGCTTAGGAATAATACAGAAAGAGCAAACAACCATGAACGGATTAGTGAAATTTTAACTTCTGCTGAAAAACCTGACAAACCATATTTACCTTATCCGTCTCATACAGATATAGTTAAATACAAATTATGGGAAGAATGTGACAGAATATGCCCATATACAGGAAAATCAATTTCTCTAAATCAAGTTTATAACGGCGAAGTAGATATTGAGCATATTTTGCCATATAGCCGTACACTTGATGATTCGTATATGAATAAATCATTATGCTTCAGAAATGAAAATGCGATAAAGGGTAATAAGACTCCTTATGAAGCTTATGGTTCTGATGAAGCTCGATTCAGCGGCATAAAGGAAAGAATAAAACATCTACCGTTCCCTAAAGCAAAGAGATTCACACAAAAAGAGATTGACCTAGAAGACTTTATTAGCCGCCAATTGAATGACACACGTTATATATCACGCATAGCTCTTCATTATCTAAAACATGTAACCGAAAATGTACAAGTCGGATCAGGCATGCTCACCGATACATTGAAATACTTGTGGGGACTCAACAGTACGCTTCCTAAAGCTCAAGACACGAAAGTAACTCCCGGCAAGAAAAGTCGTGAAGATCACCGGCATCACGCTTTGGATGCAATTGTGGTTGCTTGTACAACAAGATCATTCTTACAAAAAATGTCAAAGTATAATCGAATGGGCGGGAATTTCGTAAAAGAGGATAAAGATGCTCAAAAAGAATTGAAAAAATACTTTGAAAGTCCGTGGGAAACTTTCCGAAAGGATACAAAAGATAGTCTCAATAATATTATTATTTCTCATAAACCGAATAAAAGAGCTAGAGGGCAATTGCATGAAGAGACTTATTACGGAAAATTAAGAAATCCTGACGGTACGGACAAAGAAGACAGAAAAGGTGAAAAAGTATTTGTAGTAAGAAAAACAATTCCCGCCTTGACTCCAAATGAGATAAGAAAAATCGTTGATCCCGCAGTCAAAAGAGTGGTGCTCGATCGTTTGGAAGAATTCGGGGTTGACACAATTGCGAAAAAACTAACAATTCCTAAAGACGCTTTCAATGAACCGCTCTATCTTATTAGCAAGAAAACAGGTGTAGCGACAAGAATAAAATCCGTACGAACGATGAAATCATCAAAATCTATGATGAATATTCGGAAACGAAAAGATTTATCAGCAGAACAACGCAAGCAAGGCGTAAGTAATTATTACAATATATGGGCTGATTCGGGGAAGAATCACCACATTGTTATTTACGAAGACGCTGACGGTAAGCGCCACGGCAAAGTCGTTTCTTTGTTCGAAGCTGTTCAAAGGAAAAATAATCATCAGGCAATTATCAACAAAGAATTGCCTGCGGGTGAAGATTTTATTATGTCTCTGCAAATCAATGATATGGTTATAAACGGCTCACTGCCTGACGAATTCAATCCAAAAGATAAATCCACTTATCATTGGATTTTTGATCATGTTTATAGGGTACAGAAGATGGATATTAATCATATTATTGCTTTTAGAAGACATAATGTATCAAAATTAGAAATTCAAAATATAAATGGTAAAAAGGAGAATCCCGGACGATTGTTTAAAACTCCTGCAAGCATTAATATTGTTAAAATCTTAGTAAATCCTGCAGGATTTATTGAATTAGGATGATTAAACGAATAATATATATCGGCAAGCCTTCATATTTGCGATCAAAGAAAGAACAGCTTGTGATTGAAAACGGCGATACAGGAGAGATCAATACTCTCCCTGCCAAAGATATAGGTGTACTTGAACTTGATAATCAACGGATCACAATAACAAGCCAATGTATGAGATTGTTCGCCGAGAATAAAACGGCTGTGATACTCTGCGATCAAACCCACACGCCAATTTCATTAACCTTGCCTATGGAGGGGCATTTCAGACAGTCTCGCCGTTTAAAAAGGCAGGCGGAAGCGTCATTAAGTACAAAAAAAAGATTGTGGAAGCATATAGTAAAAGCCAAAATTTTGAATCAGCGATCTGTATTAGAAAAATATCAACTTGATACGGGGGCGTTGAAACGAAATATTAAAAATGTGAAAAGCGATGATTCGGGCAATATGGAGGGCATTTCTTCCGCACATTACTGGAAACATTTATTTAGTGACAAGAAGTTCAGGCGTAACCCCGACGGGCTTTATCCCAACAATTTGCTAAATTACGGTTATGCGGTCATCAGAGCAATAACAGCGAGAGCTATTGTAACAACGGGGCTTCACCCTTCTATTGGCTTGCATCACAAAAATCAATATAACGCTTTTTGTCTTGCTGATGACCTTATGGAACCGTACAGACCTTATGTTGACGAAATAGTCATGAATTACTATTCTGAAAACAAAGATTATGAAGAACTGACAAGAAATGTAAAAAGAATTATTCTTGCTGTGGCTTTCGAGAATTGCGATATCGACGAAAAAATTCATCCGCTGATAAATGCCGTAAAAATCTCATGTTCAAGTTTAAACAATTGTTTAGCGAACAAATGTCAAAAAATAATTTTCCCGAAATTCAATTACCGAGCGGATACAGACTGATGTGGTTATTTGTGTTTTTTGATCTACCCACTCAAACTAAAAAACACAGGAAAGCTTACCAACAATTCAGAGACGTGTTGTTAAAAGACGGATTCACAATGTATCAATTCTCTGTCTATACGAGACATTGCATAAGCTATCAAAGCGCCGAAGCCCATATTAACAAAGTAGAAAAGCAGATGCCCGCTGAAGGCAAAATCAGCATATTGAATGTAACAGATAAGCAATTTGAAAAAATTGTTAATTATTTTGGATCGGAGAGAATTCCGCCACCAGACACTCCTCAACAGTTAGAAATGTTCTAAAAAAGGGGACGAAGCGATTGTTTTCACTTTGTCCGAATGATTTTATTCATCAAAGTTGTGCTACAACACCAAATATTTCATGGATTTACGAGGAGTCGTTTCAACTTTTTAAGAACTTGCAATCAAACCACAACAGTTGAATCCAGCTCACCTTTACTTGTACCTTTCAACTTTTTAAGAACTTGCAATCAAACCACAACTTAGTGAAACACGGGTATACATCTGACTATTTTCAACTTTTTAAGAACTTGCAATCAAACCACAACTCTTCATCCATTGTTGCAGTGCCGATGGTCTTTCAACTTTTTAAGAACTTGCAATCAAACCACAACCGTCTTTCGTTAATGATAATTAATAACTTACTTTCAACTTTTTAAGAACTTGCAATCAAACCACAACAACCATGAAGCGGACAAGAATACCTGTTACTTTCAACTTTTTAAGATCTTGCAATCAAACCACAACGGATAATCGCAATATTAGCAGTATCTTTATTTTCAACTTTTTAAGAACTTGCAATCAAACCACAACC
>JAQIDA010000217.1 GCA_027858275.1 Candidatus Kapaibacterium sp.
CACACCGGGATGCCCGTCCAGAGCATTAATTTCAAGTCCCGTATCATCGGCAAAACAGGGAATTCCCGATTTAGAAAAGAACTCATCAGCTTTCAAGAACGCGTTCTTATCGAGTGTCAGCCCGGTTTCCTCAACATCAATTTCATCATCAAATACATTCGCGGGAGTCAGTAGATCAAATTTGCCGGGGAGTTCTGTTTCTAGTATTTGCCGAACTTCTCTGACTTTATGCGAGTTGTTTGTACCGATAAGAATTTTCATATTGAATCCGATAATGTAATTAATAAAAAAGAATTGATTCGATTATTAAAGAAATTTTTCTAATATTTCTCGAACTGCCTTTGTCGGAGGGGTTTTTCCGGATCGTACGTTTTCCTTTATGCCCGGCAACAGTGCCGCAACGGCCGGTTCGTTGTAGAATTTTTGTAATAATTCATTTTCGACCATCGACATAACCCATTCCACAACTTGGTCTTTTCTGCGTTGTTCGTGTATGCCGGATTTTTTTGTGGTTTCAATAAATTCGAGAACTTTTGCCCAAACTTCTTCAATTCCGACTGAGTTCAGAGCCGAAGTTTTTAATACTTCCGTTGTCCATCCCTCTGTCGCTGATTGTATATAGTGCAGAGCCATCTTGTAATTTTGCAAGGTTGATGTGACAATCGCGAAATTATCTTCTTCGGCTTTATTGATCACAAGCAAGTCAGACATTTCCATAATGCCCTTTTTGATACCTTGCAATTCATCGCCGCCGCCGGGCAGCATAAGAAGCATGAAGAAATCGACCATTGACCGCACGGATATTTCGCTCTGCCCCACTCCGACAGTCTCTATTAATATCACATCGAAACCGGCTGCTTCGCAAAGCATGATTGTTTCACGAGTTTTGCGAGTAACGCCGCCTAATGTTCCGCCGGACGGCGAAGGACGTATGAAAGAGTTTTTTTCGCGTGACAAAAGCTCCATGCGTGTTTTGTCGCCGAGGATTGAGCCGCGAGTCTTTGCGCTGCTCGGATCAATTGCGAGTACGGCGACTTTATGTCCTTTTTTGCAGAGATCGGTGCCGAGAACCTCGATAAAAGTACTCTTGCCTACTCCGGGAACACCGGTTATGCCGACTCTTATTGATTTGCCAGTGTGAGGCAGAATTTTCTTGATTACTTCTTGGGCTTTTTCGATATGTTTCAGCGAATTGCTTTCAACCAGTGTGATTGATTGCGCAAGTATTCCGCGATCATCTTTCAGCACGCCTTCAACATGATCATCCACTGACAATTTATTCTTTGCCGCCGAGTGCGGAGCTTGATGCTCGGAGGTCTGCCCGGGAATTGCGGGATTGCCGCTCTCAACGCCTATCATAACACGTGCGGCGAATTCATCGCCGGCGTTTTCAGGCACCCAGTCAGGACGCTTGTCTGTATATTGAATTTTTGATTTCTTGTCTTTTGTCATAATCTCATGTTATCATTACTACATTGTACAATTATAAGAAAAATTCGGATTAAATTCGCAATTATCTGCATGGGAAGGGTGATTTTTGTGAGTAAGCCATATTTGAATCATGTTTCTAAGCAGTTTTGAAGATGTCTTAAGAACTATATCAGGGTTCTTATATTTTGAAAATTAACAGCATCTCAGATTATTTTCAATCCTCTAAAAATGGCAATAACACAAGGTATAATAGACTTACCACACAATAATTACACAGCAGAAAAGTTTTCTGCATACATAAGATATAAAATGCTTATTTTGCCAAAAATGAAGATAAGGTTTAAGAAAAACAATTAATTTCGGAGTATTTATGGATCACGGACCGGCAGTCCAATTAGGAAAAGATAACGCCGCGGACAAAAAAGCAAAGCTCGGAGTTTGGATGTTTATCCTCTATTCGGCTTTTTACGTAGTTTTTGTAGGAATAGCGGTCGGAAGCGATACAATGATGAGTGAAATCGTTTTCGCAGGACAAAATCTCGCAGTTGTATACGGTTTTTCGTTGATCGTTTTCGCGATCATTCTCGGCATAATCTACAATGCTATTTGTACAGGTTATGAGAACAAAATGAACAAAGAGGAAGAACTATGATTTACGAAGCTTCACCATTTGCAGTTGTGCTTTTTGTATTTTTTGTAATGTTTGTTCTCGGGCTTTCGTTTTATTTTGCGCGCAAGACCAAATCAGCTCAGAATTATTTTGCCGCCGGCGGAGCTATTCATTGGGGTGTCAACGGTATAGCATTCGCGGGAGATTATCTCTCAGCAGCATCTTTCCTCGGAATTTGCGGTATGATCGCAGTTGCCGGTTATGACGGATTTTTGTACTCAATCGGCTATTTAGCAGGCTGGATTGTGGCTCTGTTCCTTGTTGCCGAACCTATGAAGCGTCTGGGTAAATTTACTTTTACAGATGCGCTTGATTCAAAATTTAATTCAAAGGCTATTCAGTTGACTGCTGCCATTAGTACTTTGATTGTCTCAATATTTTATCTTATTCCTCAGATGGTAGGCGCAGGCGCGTTAGTAACGCCTCTGCTTGGTTTGCCTCATTGGGTCGGAGTTGTAATCGTCGGCGCTATCGTTATTTTTATCGTGGCAACGGCAGGTATGACATCAACAACTTATGTACAGTTTATTAAGGGCGGTTTGCTCTTAATTTTCTCTGTGATTTTATCAATATATATTTTCAATAACGGTCTGAGTCTTACACCTGATAATGAGACCGGTAAATATCATGAGTTTATAAACTTGACACCGGTTATTGAAAATGATCTGATAACCGTAGAGGGCTATAATGTAGTCGGGATACGGGATGTAAAAGGGCATAAGTTTGTCAAACTTGAAAAAGACGGAATCAATCGTTGGTTCAATCTTGTTGAAATCGACGATGTAGCTCAATTGAAAGAAATGCTTTCAATCAGCGTATTGCCCGACGGCATGAAATTATATAACGGCGAGGACAAAGAAAATCGCAAATTCTTCCAAGTCGGTCACATGAGCAAAATAATCGTTGACGGCAAAGAAGTGACGGAAACAGGTCCTTTGGGTCCTTTTGAATTCTTGGAAACAATAGCTAACAGCGAAATAATTCGTTTCGCTAAAGTTCAATTTGAAGACGCAGGCAACGAAGTTACTCTTTGGTATCAGAAACCAACCGAAGGCTCGGCTATGATGAGTCCGGGACTGAAATTCCACATTGGTGAAGACGCAACTCCTTGGTCCAAATGGAATTTCATTTCTTTGATGCTTGCCTTGTTCTTGGGAACTGCTTCATTGCCTCATATCTTGATTCGTTACTATACAGTACCGAGCGCGAAAGACGCGAGAAAATCTACGATTATCGCTATTGCGGCTATCGGAGGGTTCTATATTCTTACGATGTTTATGGGACTGGGTGCTGCAGTTAACGGCGTGCTTGATGTGGAAAGCAGTAATATGGCAGGTCCGCTTCTCGCTAAGGCTTTTGGTGTCGGACTGTTCTCTATTATCTCGGCTATAGCGTTTGCGACTATTCTCGGCACGGTCAGCGGCTTGATTGTCGCCTCCTCGGGTGCGATAGCGCATGATTTGATTGATAACTATATGGGCAAAAATCTCATTGATGAGAAAAAAGTTAAAGCCGGCAAATTAGCTGCTGTAGCTGTGGGTATTGTAGCAATCGGTCTCGGCATATCATTCAAAGGTATGAACGTTTCGTTCTTGGTCGGTTGGGCGTTTGCCGTTGTGGCATCGGCTAATCTTCCTGCAATATTGATGCTTTTATTCTGGAAGAAAACTACCGCTAAAGGTATCGCTTGGTCGATCGTTTCCGGTATTGTTTCTTCGCTCAGTATCATCCTGA
The DNA here is from genome assembly GCA_027858275.1 of Candidatus Kapaibacterium sp. Taxonomy (GTDB): domain Bacteria; phylum Bacteroidota; class Ignavibacteria; order Kapaibacteriales; family UBA2268; genus JAQIDA01. Next base: position 3,836 of record JAQIDA010000217.1, read on the forward strand.
CCTCTCCTACTATGTGGGAACGTTACGGCTTGGACGGCGCGGACGCTCCGCACATGCTCGACAATCCGGCGATTATATCGTTTACACTCGCATTGATTGTATTGGTCGTAGTGTCTCTCGCTACTCAGAAGGATAATGAAAAATTGGAAGCTGCTAAGGCTTGATTCTTTTCTTTATTTCAAGAAAAATGCCCGATACTTTTTTAAGTGTCGGGCATTTTTTGTTATAATGATCCTTCTCTATATAGAATCCCTGACATCCAAAACACTCAATACTTCAACGCATTATACTTTTGCGCGATTTAGATTAGGCTGTGATGTTATCGGAACCGCAGATGGGGATGATAAAGATGATGAAGAATTTTTGAAGAGTGCGGATATGTGTGTCCGCCCGGCGTAACTAGATCTTGTTTTTTGAAATTTGTTTGATATTAATAAAGATAATTCTTATTTTATCAAAATTAACTGAGGATGATATTCGCAAAAATTCAATCCCGCGGAAATGGCAAAGAAAAATGTCTATCCGGAAATCTGGATGAAGGTGATGAAGCGTTTGATTACCTAAATGATTATTTCAAAAAT
>JAQIDA010000228.1 GCA_027858275.1 Candidatus Kapaibacterium sp.
AGACAAAATAGTCCTGTTATCGAAAAATATATTTATATTTTAAAGCCGCTAATCTTGGCAATATGTTTATAAATACAATATAAATCATACAGATATAAATACGACAGATGTTCTGCTAATCAATTAATTAAACATTTTTCTCGTATAATAAATATCAAAATCAACCGTTTGACTCAACACAATGATTACAGATAATTTCATTGTAAAATGATTAAAAATATGGAAAAGGCTCACTCGGATGGAAAACAAAGAAAAGAAATGGATAGACGACGTTGTAGTTCAGGACGAAATTGATCGCTATAAGATTGACGGAAAGAGTTTTATAGATGATGATCTGATTTGGGAGCAAATTAATAAGGCTAAAAATCCCGATAAAAAATATATAAAAGAGATTATTCAAAAGTCTCTCAGGATCGAAAGACTTGATCCCGAGGAAATGGCGGCTTTGATTCATTGCGATGACCCTGAACTGTATCAGGAAATGCGCGACGCCGCTTTGGTTATCAAAGAAAAAGTATACGGTCGTCGCTGCGTGACATTCGCGCCGCTTTACGTCAGTAACTACTGCGTAAACAATTGTGAATATTGCGGATACAGAACGGATAATACTTCAATTGACAGAAAACGCCTCAATAAAGAAGAATTAACTCGTGAAATCGAGGCACTTGTTGACGAAGGTCACAAGCGTCTAATCATGGTCTACGGCGAGCATCCTGCTTCTGATTATGAATATATAAAAGATACTCTCGAGACTGCTTACAGTGTCAAACGCAAGCCGAGCGGTGAGATCAGACGCGTGAACGTAAATATGGCTCCGCTCAGTATCGAACGTCTCAAGCCCTTGCAAGAAGTCGGAATCGGCACTTATCAGATTTTTATGGAAACATATCACCATGAAACTTACGCCAAAGTTCACCCTGTCGGCACTCTCAAAGGCAATTATGACTGGCGACTCTACGGTTTGCACAGATGTATGGATGCCGGTATTGACGATGTCGCGCCGGGTATTCTTCTCGGCCTCTATGATTGGCGATTCGACGCAATGGCAATGCTCTATCATACTATTGACCTCGAAAATAGATATGACGGCGTTGGTCCTCATACTCTCTCATTCCCGAGACTCGAGCCGGCATTGGATACGCCATTTGCCGAGCAAAGTCCTTACATGGTAAGCGATGAAGAATTTGAAAAAGTAGTTACGGTTCTGAGATTAGCTGTACCCTATTGCGGAATGATTCTTACGGCGCGCGAGCCTCAGGAAGTCCGCGAAAAAGTATTAAAACTTGGTATCACTCAACTCGATTTTGGTTCCAATATCGGCGTAGGTTCTTATGCCAAAGGCAATTTCGATCCGACACGCCAACAGTTCATGCTCAATGATACTCGCTCTTTGGATGAGGGTATCCGCTGGCTCGCTTCGGAAGGCAAGTTGCCGTCATTCTGCACAGCTGGGTACAGATGCGGGCGCACGGGCAGTTACTTCATGAATATCGCAAAAAAAGGGAAAGTTCATCAGATGTGCATGCCTAATGCTATACTGACTTTCACTGAATATCTTCTGGACTATGCTTCCGAAGAAACAAAAGAAGTCGGTATCAAATTAGTCAAAAAAGAGATTGAGCTCATGGAACCGGGAGCTAAAAAAGCCATAAAAGGGCTTCTCGATAAAATTTATGAAGGCGAACGAGATATATATGTTTGATACAGCTCCAAATGAATCTGAATCATTCGTTGATTTTTTTGGCAGAGTCTATCCTCTGTTCAGTAAGGAATTCCCGGATATTCGCTTCAGTTTAATTGAGCAATTCGGTAAAAGAGCCTCTTTCGTTGCGGGGGAGGCTGACGAACTCGTGTTCTCTATTACCAAGAAAAATCCGGGCGGCAATTATTGGCTCTTTTTTAACGGAGATGATGACCCGAAAATTATTGATCGGATTGCTGATTGTTTTAGCGATATATACCGAAAGTATTATAAATCATAATATCAAAATAATCCTGCTGTATTTCCTCTTTAACGTCGTATAAGCCGCATATTTGAAAAGCCTCTGCCGCATAACAGATAAACCAAAATCATTTCCCCGGGATTTCTCATAAAAGGCAATCATAATCGTTACTCTTAATTCAAACAAGAATTAGTTTTTGTTTTGGGTTTGAAGTTTCTTTGTTATGCCGTGCATTTTTAGTAATTTTCGAGTTAGTGTTTGGTCAAAACGAACAAATACTCACACTAAGAATTTGAAAAATAATAATATATGTTTAATTGAATTTGGTTTTATTCATGAACTACAAATCACTTTATCGAAGTTTCGGGGTAGTTGCCTTTCTCGTGGCGACGGTAGTCTATTTGATGACTGTGCAGCCTACGGTTCCGTTTTGGGATTGCGGTGAGTTCTCAGCCGCTGCTATTTGGCAGCAAGTACCTCACCCACCGGGAGCTCCTTTGTTTTTGATGATCGGCAAAATGTTCGATCTGTTGATTCCTTTCGGCGATCCCGGATGGAAGATAAATCTTGTAGCCGTGTTCTCTGCTTCTTTCACTATATGGCTGATGTATTTGATTAGCGTAAAAGTTATTATCAATTTGCGCAAAGAAGATTTCAAAACTCTTGGCGACGAGGTCGCCGTTTACGGTTCTGCATTGGTCGGAGCTTTGGCGCTTACTTTCAGCGATACTTTCTGGTTCAACTCAGTAGAGTCCGAGGTTTATGCCACCTCATCGCTCTTTGTGGCGATAGTCATATACCTTATGATGCGTTGGAATGAGGAGTCGGAGAATCCCGGACATGAGCGGTATCTGCTTCTGATTGCTTATTTGATCGGTTTATCTACAGGTGTGCACCTTTTGGCAGTTCTGACAATATTCTCAATTGTTACGCTGGTTTACTTCAAAAAATATAAAGTAACTCCTACATCGTTCATTATTATGGGCGCAGTAGCTGTCGCTATCTTCTTTGTTGTCTATCCCGGTATTGTTAAATGGGTTCCGGCTATGCTCAACGGCAACTTGCCGTTCAAAAACGGATGCGGTGAGTATATCGTTGCAGATTCCACAGGTGTTTTTCTGTTTACGATTGCCGGTATTCTCGCTGTAATCGGCGCGTTTGTATACGGATACAAAAAGAATATACCGATGCTCAAATTGATTTCGTCAGCGTTTATTTTCGTTCTGATGGGATATACAACTTATACGCAGATTCTTCTGCGCTCAAACGCTAATCCTCCGATGAATGAAAACACTCCTAAAGATTTGAGTTCATTGACATCATATCTCGGTCGTGAGCAGTACGGTGATGCCCCAAGTTGGCCGCGTCGCTACCAGCGCGATTCATATTATACAAGACATTACCATGAGCATGGTAAATGGTTCCCGCCGTCAACCAAACCGGAAGAATGTAAAGACGGCAGTCGAATCCGCAAAACTGATTTCAAAAAGATCAATTTCAGCGGTGAAATTAATTTCTTGATGAGCTATCAGATTAACCACATGTATTGGCGGTATTTCTTCTGGAACTTTGTCGGAAGGACGAGTGATATTCAGGATGCCGGCTGGACATTTGCCGATACCAAGGAAGCTGAATTATTGAATCATGAATCCGGTTACGCGGATTTGTTCCCGATTCGATTTTTTGCTCTTCCTCTGTTGTTCGGATTGCTCGGATTGTTCTTCCAATTCTGGCACGATCCGAAGATGGCGGTGGTCTATCTCTTTATGTTCCTGCTTATGGGGATTCTGGCTACTATTCAACAGAATCAGCAGGCACCTCAACCTCGAGAGCGTGATTACTTCTATGCAGGATCGTTTATGATCTGGACTATGTGGATAGGAATGGGGGCCTACGCGATAATAAAAAGCCTTGCCAAAGGAAAAGTCAAAGTAGGAATAGCAGCCGGAGTGCTTCTTATTTCTACTATACTTGTTCCGGGCATTATGGCTAAAGAAGGATGGAAATTACACAGTCGTGCCGGCAATTATTTGCCTTTCGACTATTCATATAACATTTTGCAGAGTTGTGACGAAAACGCGATCTTGTTCACAAACGGAGACAATGATACTTTCCCCGTTTGGTGGTTGCAGGACGTAATGGGAATCCGCCGCGATGTAAGAATTGTCAATTTGAGTCTCGGAAATACTTTGTGGTATGTGGATCAATTGAAGAACCGCGAACCTTGGGGAGCGGCTAAGATACCGCTGTCATTCCCGGATAAGAGTTTGCGCTCGGCGGAAACAGATCCGGAAAGCTTGTCTTATTTCACCGGACCGGAGATGAATTTCTCAATTCCTGTCAGACGTGAAATCATGGCTAAATTCACCGATGATCCGGAAAAATTGGCTAATCCTAAATTCGATTTCACATTGACCGGCAAGCCTTTGGGCGACCGTGACGGCAAAATGAACTATGTATTCAGAGTGCAGGATCAAGTTATTCTGAATATTCTTCAGATGATTAAATTTGAACGCCCGGTTTACTTCTCAAGCACAGTTGGCGGCGACGCTTTCGCAGGCTTGAAAAAGTTCTTCCGCAACGAAGGTATGGCAATGCGAGTATGCCCCGTTGTTCAGCAAAAAGATCAGACCGAATCAATTGATATAGAGATAATGGATAAGTGTCTGTTGAATATTGACAACAGCAACAACTTCGAAACAGGACCTTCTTACGGTTTCAAATTGAGAAATCTGAGCAATCAGGATGTTTATTATGACGAAGTTCACCGCAGACTGATGCACAACTATCGTTCATTATACACAGGATATGCCCTCTATTCTCACAGATATTTGAAAGACAGCAAGCGTACGATAGCTATTCTTGATACAATGAATAAGTATATTTCGCCCAAGCAATTCCCGATGTCTTTTGATCTGTTGTTTAGAATCACTAGAATATACGAAGAGACCGGTGCCGTTGCTCAGACTAAAGAGTGGGCACAACTTACGGTTGACGCTTGTCAAAAAGTGATTGATACAGACGGATTGAATGAAAATCACAAAGCGGCAGAAATCACAGGCAAGAGTTGGGGCCCTTATCGCATCGCTGCAACAGCATACGAAATGGCCGGTGACTTCCAATCAGCCAAGAATACTCTTGGAGACTTGATTACGGCCAGTGAAAAAGTGCTGACTAATCCTGCAACAAGTACTGAGGATATACGAGGGATTCAGTATTCGATTTATAATCTCAAAGTTGAAATCGATGAGTATGATATTACCGCGCTCGAAGTAGCCGGCAAAAAAATTGAAGCATTGGCAAAAGCTAAAGCTTTGTATAAATCATATATCGAGTCAGCGGACAAGAATATTCAATATCTAAGTCAATTCTTCAAAAAGAGAATTCTTGCTCTTGAAGCTGAATTGCAGATTGCAGACACATCTGTAGGAAAATAATCAGATCCGTATTGCGGCAGAAGATATCCCTCTCAATATCAAATGATTGAGAGGGATTTTTTTATAGATATTAAGATGCCCCGGATCTAAATTCAATCAAAACTTTCCTCTCAAAAAAATAAAAGGCAATTTTTCAGAGAAGATTCGTCTCGGATTATACTTTGTTATTGAGAAATTGAATCGGAAAATGAAACCATTTGTATCTTTAGTTATACCCGCGTTTAATGAAGAACCCCGCATCGCCGCCTCTTTGGCACAAGCGATAACCTTCTTCAAAGATCAGGATTATACAAGCGAAATCATAGTTGTTGACGACGGTTCGACCGACGCCACTCGCGATGCCGTAAAAAAATTCGCGCCTATGGTGAAACTGATTGCTTTGGGGCAGAATATGGGTAAAGGTGCCGCTGTCAGAACGGGTATGCTCGAAGCACAGGGAGATATACGTATTTTCACTGATGCCGATTTTTCCACTCCGATATATGAAACTCGCAAAGTCCTCGACAGAATCAGCCACGGCGCTGACATCTGTATCGGAAGCCGAGCCCTCGACCGCAGAATGGTCATGGAACATCAGCCTTTCTACCGTGAATTCATGGGTAAGATATTCAATAAATTTGTACAAGTATTCGTGTTTCGCGGGATCAGCGATACACAATGCGGTTTCAAAGGATTCAACGAAAAATCTACATTAGAAGTGTTTTCCCAAACCAAACTCGACGGCTTCAGTTTCGATGTGGAAGCTCTCTATCTTGCTCGACGCGCGGGCTATCGAATAGAACAAGTCGCAGTGGAATGGTACAATGACGACCGCAGCTCTGTCCACCCGATCAAAGATTCATATCGTATGTTCAGGGAACTCCTAACGATCAAGAAATTGCACAAAAAGCGTAAATAATCTTTTCTTAAAAATTCCCCTCCTCTTCCAAGGAGGGGTGCCGCTTTGCGGCGGGGTGGTTCTTCTCGTATTTCTTCTGTCATCCGGAAACTTGATCCAAAGTAAAGAAACTTTGGACAAGTATCATAGATGGATTCCACTTTCTTGAGTGGATTCAATCTTCTTTCCGGCTATCTCCCAACAGTAAACTTCTCACTAATAACATGTTCACCCGCATGAATTCTCAATATATACATCCCGTTTTGAAGCGATGAAGTATTAATCTTCTGTTACAAAGACAAGCAAATCAAAAAACATTTCCTTAATTATTCACATGCGAAATATTACATTGCCCAAAATTATAAATACATTGAGGGCAAAATGGAAAGAATATCCGGGCAGCAGCAGGCAAACGAGACAGACAAGGCATATCGAGCGTTTCTTTTGTATAATGAGTGTCAGCGAGACGAAGAGAGTTTTCTGAGTGCGGTCGATGTTAAAAAGAACACATATTCTCGTTGGAAAAGGCAGTGGCATTGGGACAATCGAGAAGCTCCGCATTCTGCCGCGGAAGACCTCCGTTCAGCCGTTAAGGAAGTCAATCAAAAGCAGTTGAGCCAATCCCTGGAAGCGGCGGGATCGCTGCAAAGTTTTCTCGATATTATCAATCAAAAGATTGAGGAGTCGAAAGACGAAATTCAGGAGATGAGCCTCGACCAACTCGTAAAGCTCACCGGCAATCTGTCCAAAGCGATGTACGATATTTTGAACCGTCTGCCTCAGTTGAATGTTGAGGACGAAAAGAAAGCCGATGATAAAGCGGAGGAGTTGCAACTCGCGAGATTAATTCAAAATGACGAGGAGGCGTCTGCGCTTGCGTCGAGTTTGCTCGTGCGTGTGTCGGAGATTAAGAATAGTTCTGAATAGAGCGAACATTCCCCGCATACTTCGTTTTAATTGGTAAATGAATTATTTATTCTTATGTTGCTCATGACGATGACCGCTAATTTAACGACCGGCATACAGAGACAGGAGCAAGGAAAATGAAAAGAACAATAACAATCAGTAAATCGCTTATCTACACTTCATTAATCGGAGCGATTGTAATAATGACATCCTGCTGCACGCCTGCAGCTGATTCCAAAGGGGATCAAGCCGGAGAATTCACACAAAATAATGTTGAGGGAAACAAAGTGGAACAAGCAAAATTCAAGAAATCCATTCCCGAGAATTTGCAAGAAGACACAAGTGAAAACTCCGCCGGCGATCTCGACATGCCCATCGTGATAATGCCGACCTACACTGTAAGTTTCGGCAATTATAAAAACAAGGATGACGCTCTGAACATCATCAGCCTTTTCAAAAAACATGACGTAGAAGTTTTGAACATCACAAAAAATATTTTACTTGACGGCAAAGTCAGCTACAGCCTCCAAGCAGGACACTACATCGAAAAGGAAACAGCAGAGAAAGCCCGCCTGAAATATAACGAAATCCTCAGCTCCGACGGTCGGAATATTAAGACGACAGTGTTGAAGGAGAAGTAGAACAGCCGAGACGGATTCCACTTTCTTCAGTGGATTCCGTCTTTTGGATATGTCACAATGAAGAAGTTGGAATCCACTAAAGAAAGTGGAATCCAACGAAGATTTCTTCGGCAAATCCCAAATAAAGTAATTCCATGCAAGCATTTGATTGAAAATTTTATTATATTGTCATTAACAGATGATATAGACTAAATTATTTAAATAAATACAAGAGCATTATCATGAAAACCCGCTTCCTTTCTCTTCTTGCAGCTATCACATTGATTATAAATATTTCCACAGTTGAGGCAGAAGATCACTGGACTCAGTACACAAATGGAGGTCCAGTATCAGCTTTTGCAATTGAAGGTGATTATATTTGGATCGGGACCGATGTTGGTGCTGTAAAAATGAACAGACATACCGGTGAAAAAGAATTTTTTAATAATTCAACTTCGGGCATGCTGACGGAGAAAGTTTCTGTCATTTATGTTGATAATGATGGAAATAAGTGGTTTGGCACAGCCGGCAAAGGAGTTGTAAGATATGACAACAATAACTGGGTAAATTTCACAAAAGATAACTCAGGTTTGCCTAATAACAGAATAATTGGAATTGATAAGGACAAAAATGGAAATATTTGGATAGCTACTGCTACAGAAGGTGTCGTCAAATACGACGGTGAAATATGGACTGTGTATAACGAAGATAATTCAGAATTGCCAACTAGCGAAATCGTTTCTATGGTGTCTGATAATAATGGGAACATTTGGTTTGCAAGCAAGTGGGAAGGGATCATCAAATATGACGGAAAGTTTTGGACTTCTTATTCGGCCTCTGAAACTTCCAGATACATATGTTCACTTATTATTGATCATAACAATAGTTTATGGTTAGTCAGTATTAATGAGGTTGTGAAATATGATGGAGATAATTGGCTCAAATTGGACTTTTCAGAATCCGGAATGCCTAGTAATTATATGCAATCACTATCTATAGATAAAGACGGGACAATATGGATTGTGTCTAGCCTATACGGAGTTGTGAAATACGACGGTACTAATTGGACTTTATATAATAGTTCGAATTCGATGTTGCCCAGTGATCGAATAATGAGTATAGCCACTGATGAGGATGGGAATAAGTGGTTTGGAACTATTGATGGAAAAGTTGCAAAGTATCACGATGAAAATTGGACAATATCAACAAATGATAATTCAGAATTAGCTACAAATACTACTTATTCAATCGGATTTGAAGGTGATAATAAAAAGTGGTTTGCAACTCAACTTGGAGTTTCAAGATTTGATGGGCTCGAATGGACTACATTCAATAAAGAAAATTGTGGTTTGCCGATCGATCAAGTAGATCCTGTCATGTGCGACAGCAAAGGGAATATGTGGTTTGGGACTCTATCAGGGGCCGTAAAATATGACGGAACTCTTTGGACTGTATATTCTTCAGAACTCTCTTCTTCTCGTATTTCAGATATCAAAGAGGATATTGACGGTAATATTTGGATTAGTACAGAAAACAGATATGTTTCAAAATATGACGGTGAAAATTGGACTGAACTTCAAATAAGAAATGTCCTGTCAATCACATTTGATAAAGAGGGTAATGTATGGTTTGGAACCGACGGTTATGGTGTTGCGAAATATGACGGTGAAACAATTATAACTTTTACGAAGGAAAATTCTGATCTACAGGACAATACTGTGTCTGCAATTGCAGTTGACAACGATAATATTAAATGGTTTGGAAGCGAAACCAAGGGAATTACAAGTTATGATGGTGATACTTGGACAACATATAATTCTGCTAATTCTAAGCTTCCTAATAACTACATTTTTTCGATTGCTATTGACAAATTCAATAACAAATGGATTGGAACTGATGCCGGTACGGCAAAATATAATGATGAGAATTGGACTGTATACAATACCGCAAACTCGGGTTTGTCCGGCAATAGAATAATATCAATTGATATTGACAAGGAAAATAATAAATGGTTCGCAACGAAAGACAAAGGTATCTCGGTACTAGAAGATAAACCCGTTTCAGTACAGGAACTACAGACAAGCACTCCGGCTAGCCCGACACACCCAAATCCATTCCACACATCCACAATAATAAACTATACGATCGAAACCCCTGCTTATATCATAATCAACATATATAACTCCCTCGGTGAAAGGGTTCGTGTTTTAGACGAAGGGTATAAAAACACCGGAGAGCAGCAGGCAGTTTTCCAAGCCGCCGGGCTTCCCCAAGGAATGTATTTCTATACGATTCAAATTGGGCAAAATATTAAGAGCGGCAAGATGATTTTAGCGAGATAATATTGCTGACAGCCGAGACGGATTCCACTTTCTTCAGTGGATTCCGTCTTTTGGAATATGTACTGAAGAAGTTGGAATCCACTAAAGAAAGTGGAATCCAACGAAGATAAAATCCTTTCAAAAAACATTCTCTTAACCATTACCGGAAATCCTCCGGAAACATATTAATCCCGTTTTAAAACACTTTTTCATACTGGCCGAAGTCAGAATGTTAGCTTTGTTGTGAAAGTTAATGATGAACGATATTGTAGCTGTTAATCATCAAATTTAATAGTCAATATCCATATAATATAATAATCAACATCAAAGGAACAGTTATGTGGATTGAAATTTTTAGGAGCGGAACGCATGTGGATTCTGCCGGGAAATCGGAGAGTTATGACGCCGAGAAATTGGAGCATATCGCGGAACTATATAATCGAAAAGTCGGCGAATCTTCATCTTTTGAAGCCCCAATTGTGAAGGGGCATCCCGCTTCCGACGCTCCGGCTTACGGCTGGGTTGAACGCCTGGCTCGTCGCGGTGACAAATTGGTCGCGAAGATCAAGGATATGTCCGAGGAAATTATTGAACAGACCGGTAAGGGGATGTTCAAAAAAGTATCAATGTCGATTTATCCTGATTATATGTTGCGTCATGTCGGACTTCTCGGAGCCGTGCCTCCTGCAGTCAAGGGTTTGCGCAATATCAGTTTCAGCGAAGAGCTTGAATATAAGGAATATTCGGGAGGTGATCAGACTGAAGAAACCACCCCCCAACCCCCTCCTTCGCAGGCGGGGGAGCAAGAATCATCGGATATGCTCAAAGAAATGGAAGAACTTCGCTCTCAGTGTGCCGTTCTGGAAGAAGATAACAGGCAGATGACAGAATCAGTTGCGAATTACAATGAGCAAATCAAGCAAATGGAAACCGATAGCCGGCGCAAAGATTTTGAGGAATACGTCAGCTCGCTGGTCAGTGATCCCAAAGGCGCGAAAATCACTCCGGCGCAGTGCGACAGCCTTATAGATTTGTTGGAATCAGCTTCTGCGCGAGACACGAATGCCGGCTCTGATTTCCGCGAATCCATTTCACAAATTGACAAAATCAAATCATTCATCAATTCACTCCCGATAATCCCCTTATCCGAGCAATTCGGGGACACAGAATTCGCCGAAAGTGACATCCCGGAATTCGATACGGACGCTTATAATGTATCGCAAGACAGATTGGAACTGCATAGGCAGGCACGGGAGTTGCAGCGCGGCACGCCGGGAATGAATTATGAAGAAGCGGTTTATTTCGCGAGAAAGATGTAAGAGGAAGAACCACCCCGCCCTTTGGGCACCCCTCCTTGGAATAGGAGGGGTGTTAGAGATAGGACTACAATTCACAACACACTTTACAAAAACAAGGAGTCAGAAATGACAATCTCACGCACAGACGAATTGCGAATGGTCGATCCCGTATTGACTACAATCGCGCAAGGTTATTCAAACAATGCAATGGTCGCGGAATTTTTGTTCCCGGCGGTTACGGTTGCAAAACTTACGGGCAAAGTGCCGAAATTCGGCAAGGACGCTTTTTTAATTCACGAGACTGATCGCGCGGTCGGAGCACAGTCAAATCGCCGCAGTCCTTCGTCTATTGAGTTCATTGAATTTGAAACTCAGGAACACGATATCGAAACCGCGGTTGATTATATTGAGGAAGAGGAAGCTGACACATACTATAAATACGAGCAGCACATGACTAAGGAATTGTGCGATATACTCATGCTCGGTCAGGAAAAAGAAGCTGCCGAACTTGTGCAGGATCCCGCCAATTACGATGTTGATCTGAAAACAGCGATTCTCTCTGCCGCCGCATGGAACGACTATACTTTGACGGATGTATATCCTATCGCGGTTATACGAACCGGCATGGCAGCTGTCAGAGCAAGAATCGGACGCTATCCCAACACAATGATTATCGGCGATGACACTTGGCAATCTCTAAAGAATCATCCAACGGTTATTGAGAAAGTAAAGTATTCCGGTGTGACGAAAATCACAACAGATATAGTCGCCGAATTGCTCGAAATCCCGAATATTTACGTCGGATTGTCGGTTTACTCAACAGACGGCGAGGCGATGACAGATGTATGGGCGGACAATGTGATTCTCGCTTATGTCGATAAAATCGAAAAGGCTGATAATAAGACTCAGGCCATCGCCATCACCCGGGCCATCAAATATCAATCAGAGCTTTTCCTTCGAGCCAGCGAA
>JAQIDA010000275.1 GCA_027858275.1 Candidatus Kapaibacterium sp.
AAAGACGACTACCTTCGACATGATAACCGGTATGGTCAAGCCTAACGAAGGAATTGTTCGTATTGATTCAAAAGATATTACGCCTAAGCCTATGTATAAAAGATCAAGACTCGGCATCAGTTATTTGCCTCAGGAGGCATCTATTTTCAGAAAAATGTCAGTCGAAAAAAACATAATGGCAATTCTGCAATTACAAAAGATGGGCAGAAAAGCTCGAAAAGAACGTATGGAAGAACTTCTGGAAAACTTCAATATCACGCATATTCGCAAAAGTAAAGGTTTTATGCTTTCCGGCGGCGAACGCAGAAGATGTGAAATCGCCAGAACATTGGCTTCCAATCCTAAATTCATCCTACTGGATGAGCCGTTTGCGGGAATTGATCCGATTGCAGTTGAAGATATCATGCGAATGGTATTTAAATTAAAAGATCAGGGAATTGGCGTGTTAATTACCGATCACAATGTACACGAGACTCTTTCGATAACAGACCGAGCATACATTCTGATTGACGGCAGCATCTTCATTTCAGGCTCGGCGGAAAAGATTGCTGCCGACAAAGAAGTAAGAAAAACTTATCTGGGAGAGAATTTCAAATTTGAAAGATATGATAATATATAAATTTTCTGAAAAGAATGCTTAGAGTTTAATCTGACGATCTGTTAAAATAAATTAATAGTTAAAATATATCTTTATCAGACTCGACCTGTTTATAAGAAATTATGAATCACTAAAACAATACAACGAAGATATGCAAGATAAAATAAAAGTAATAATTATTGAGGATTCCAATTCTATCCGAGATATTTTGGTTCAAGGCTTAAAAACAGATCCTGAGTTTGAAGTTCTCGGAGCAACTCCTGATGTCTATTCCGGCAGAGAGATGGTTGTCAAGACTAAGCCCGATGTTCTCTTGCTCGGCATTGAGATGCCAAAAATGGACGGGGTTGAATTCCTGAGACGCTTTATACCTCAGTTCAATATTCCGGTTGTTGTCATAAGTTCTATGACTCAAAAAGGAAAACTTATTACAATGCAGGCTTTAGACGCAGGAGCTGTAGATTTTGTGCCAAGGCATACAACCAATATTGCTCGTAATTTAGAGCAAATAATGAATGAAATCAGTACAAAACTAAAAACAGCAAGCACAGCAAATCTGTCGTCTATCGGGAAGCCAACGATTTCCGTGAGACAGCTAAAAGTCCTTTCCGGTTTGGATTTAAGCCAATATTCCGATAAAGTAATCGCGATTGGTGCTTCAACCGGCGGAACGGAAGCTCTGAAAAAAGTTATAACTCATCTTCCTGTTGATTGTCCGTGTATTTTGGTTGTACAACACATGCCTGCAGGCTTCACAAAAACGTTTGCAGACAGGTTGAATGAAATGTCCAAAGTTCAGGTTAAAGAAGCTGAATCGGGTGACAGAATAATTGCGGGAAGAGTACTTATCGCTCCCGGAGACTATCACATGAAAGTAAGCAGCACAAACGGAGTTCTTGAAGTCAATTGTGAGACCGGCGAGAGAGTCAACGGTCATCGACCGTCAATCGATGTTATGATGTTTTCAGTAGCTGAACATATTGGAGACAAGGCCTATGGAATGATATTAACAGGAGTCGGAACGGACGGCGCCCAAGGATTGAAAGCCATGAAAACCGCAGGGGCAAAAACTCTTGCTCAAGATGAAAAGTCAAGTGTTATTTTCGACCTTCCTAAATATGCTTCTGAAATTGAGGCAGTAGATCGTCAATGTAATATTGATACAATGGCTGAAGAACTGATTCATATTATTACAGAATAAGAGACTGTATAATAAACTCTATCCAGACAGCTGCTCTAATTGCTTCATTAGCTGATAGTATTCCTGCTGACGCATATTTGATTGATAACGGCGATGTCTATCGTACTTTTCAGACTGTTTGCTTTTTACCGTTTTTCATCACAATATATACTATATATATAACTGTAATGCCGATCATCGACGGGAACACAATAAATCCAAAGTCTTTAATGTACTGTTCGGCAATTCTCCAATTTGAACCAAGTAATTTCCCGCCATATATTAATATCGCATTCCAAATTAAAGCTCCGAGAAAAGCAGACAAAATTGTTTTGAATTGATTCATTTCAGACATTCCCGCCAAAAATGATATCACTCCTCTTGTCCCTGACAAAAACCTATTGTTCAGAATTAAAAAGTAACCGTATTTCGAAAGCCATCTATTTGGTCTTATCAATGATTGTTCTGTTATAAAGTTGCATTTGTGAGAGTTAATGACTCTGCGTCCATATCTCCTGCCGAACCAAAACATCAAAACAAACCCTAGTGTTGATCCAAGTGTAGTAGCTAACAACAATTCTGCGAAACCAACATTCCCAATAGCAACAAGAGATCCTGCAAACACAATAAGTACATCACAAGGAGACGGAGGGAAAATGTTTTCGAGGAAAGTGATCCCGACTGAGAATACTAATATCCAAATCCATGGCATTTCAGACATAAGAGTTACTATTGATTCAATAGAAACAAGGTCATTAAAAAACTCAAACATTTAATGCTATCTCAATTAAAGATCAACAATTAGATAAATTTTTCTTTTTTGAAATATTCCGTTAAATCTAACAAATTCCCAAATATATGATCGGTGTCAGAAGTATCATCAGCGGCAAATTCTCCGACAAGAGCAGTATTCAAGCCGGCCCTCTTCCCTGCAGTCGCGTCTTTGACACTGTCGCCGACCATCCAAGAAACATCTTTATCAATATTAAAATCTTCTATTGCTTCTGTCAACATTCCGGGATTTGGCTTTCTGCGCATACTTCCTGAATCAGCAAGGTCAGGACAGTAATAAACTTTATCAAAATTGAATCCGGTTTTTTCTTTTAGTTCTTCCTGCATTTTATCACTGAGATCCAAAAATTCTTTGTCGGTCATTATACCTTTGCCTATACCCTGTTGATTGGTCACGAGCACCGATCTATAACCGGCATTCATCAATTTTTTGAAACATATCAAAAAATCCGGTAAAAAGAGAAATTGGTCAAAAGTTATAACATATTCTGAAACTATCCTCATATTCACAACGCCGTCTCTGTCAAAACAGATATATTTGCGTTTTCCCGTGCTATTCATCTTCTTAGTCCGTACTTATTTGTTCTAATTATTTATTATAAGCTCATCAATTCTTCAATTATTTTATCCGTTTCCTCATACACAGCTTCCCATGAATGAGTATCTACAATAAGTTTTCGCGCGTTTTTCGATATTTCCGAAGCGAGTTCGTCATTTTGCAATAGTTCAATTGTATGCCGCGCGAGCTCTTCGGAATTTCTGCCGACCAGCACGTTCTTACCGTGCTCAGCTTTTATGCCTTGAATCCCTGTAGGGGTTGTCACAACGGGACATCCGCAAGCCATAGCTTCAAGCAATTTGTTTTGAATCCCTGAACCGCCGTTATGAGGGTGCAAAAACACTCTTGCTTTTTGGAGATATGGAATCATCTCCGGAACATCTGCATGAAGCTTGATTTTGTCGACCGACATTGCAATAACTGAACTCGTGGGATCAGCACCAACTAAATTCATAATTGCTTCAGGTCTTGACTTATGAACAATCGGCAGAATATTTTTAACAATGTCTTTTACCATAAGTTCGTTTGCCCAAACATCAAATTTTCCTGCAAATAAGATCCCGTCTCGTTTGACACTGTCATTAGGTTTAAACAGACTTATATCAGTTCCGTTAGTCAACAATCTGTAACAAGCTTTAGAGTTTTGCTTTTGCATCTCTGCAATATCATGCTCCGTAACAAGAGTTGTTATATCAAACTTATCAACAATCTTTGGCTCATATTTTTTCAATCGACGATATTCCCAGCCTCGGATCATCTTTTGTTTTATGCTCGAGCTGGTTTCGAATGAACGTTTTTGATATAGAGTTCGACAATCTTCCGCCATCAATATTTTCTTGATCGGAAGATTTTTCAAGTATTCAGCTGTTCGCATAAAGAATGAAAAAGCAAGGTCATAGTCCCTGTCAGCAACTAATTCACGAACTACTTTGTCATAAGCCGGCTGTGTGTAAAATCCGATTTCCAAAGGTTTGTTGATATTGAAAACCGCAGTTCTTAACCCTGCAGTTAACGGTTTCAAGGGAACTGAAAACTATTCTACACCGAGTTTTTCAACTTCACGTTTGTATTCATCAGGAGGATTCCCGCCGTGATAAAAAGAAACGAGTGTAACGTCATGTTTCGCCGCAAGATGCTTCAAAATATTATATGGTTTTAATCTGTCGCCGCCGATAACAGGATAAATGTATCTCGGAGTAAGAAACAGGATTTTCAATCTTTTGCTCTCTGACTTTTGGCTCTTAGACAAATTATTCTCGTAACTATGTTTACAGTTTTGATAATTAGTCCGATATTTTCGGATTTCTAATTCAACAGAATTATCGACGGATTAAAACAAATAATTGTGTCGTTAATTCGAAGAAAATACGCTCTTCTACTATCAATTTATGCAATATTCTTTCAAATTTTGCTTTTTAACGAAAATAAACATTGATATTATGATTATACTTTATTACTTTGTGTATCGATTGAGAAATAAAGAACATCTATTTGCCCAACGCAAACAACCGGGCTGTCTCGGGAGCAACGACATGTTTGAAAACACAGGTTTAATTAAATACAATTAGGAGTCAGCATGAAAAAATCTATTACAAATTTTATGATTTTATTTATCAGTTTAACATTCAATTCTTACGCACAAGAACTGGAGTTTATTCCGTCATTAGCAGATGAGGGTCTTGTTGACATTGCATTGCAATTCCCTGAGGATTTTACAAATCCCGAGTTAATGTTGCTCGGAACAGTCAAATTTAATTATATTCATGAGACTCTCGGAGAAATACCGATTGCATTAGATGTCGAGACAGGCAAATCCAATGTATGGTTCTATATGTTTAGATCAGGAGATGATCATGAAAACGTTAAAGCATGGGCTTATGCAAAAGCCAGTTACGCCGGGAATGAAGCAAGTCAGAACTTTCCTATAGAGGATGATATTTTGGAGTTACTTACGGGAAATCTCCCCTTTACGCCGGAGGACATTATACCTGATGATTTTGAATGGATTAATTCTGATGTGATGGTTGCAGCTGTTATTGAGCACGAAACATACATCAACTTTATGACAGCCCATGAAGATGCGGATGTTATTTTAACAGCTCTTGCTAAAACTGATGATGCAAATATCGATACTGACAATCCCGTTTGGGGAGTTATTGCCGCCAACGACAGCGATACGCTCTTTCTGTATATCGACGCGGAAACAGGAGTTGTGATTGATCCCGGATCTTCAGTATATGAAAATAGTGATGAGGCTCAATACAAAATCAGGGTATATCCTAATCCGATAACTACGACAGCTTCTATTTTGATTCCTGAAGAAATCCTTAGTTCAGGTGCGGAATTAAAGTTGTTTGACTCATTCGGTCGTGAGGTTTCAGACTTTAAATATTCAAAAGTCAGCACAAATACAAGCCTCACAATTAATAATGTCGCCAACGGCACATATTTTTTAAATTATATTTACGGGGACATAACACAGATTGTTCCAATAATTATTAACAAATAATATTTCTGTTTTTTATTGATAAGTTTCGACTTTTTGATAAAAAATTGATATATTTATTTATTAAATTTGTGAAAAATTCGGACATGATCTTTTTGTCCTGTTTTTCAGTGTTTGAACGTAATAAACAACTGCATTTTATAATAACTTTTGATACTAGGATTGGATAAAAATGTACGATACAATTAAGAAACAAGACGCTGAAGTCTTTGCCTCGATAAGAGATGAATTCACACGTCAGAACGAAAAAATCGAACTTATCGCCAGCGAAAATTTCACTTCTCCTGCGGTTATGGAAGCCCAGGGGTCAGTACTCACAAATAAATATGCCGAAGGCTATCCGGGAAAACGCTATTACGGCGGTTGTGAATTCGTTGATGTTGCTGAAGACCTTGCTCGCGACAGAGTCAAAAAACTGTTCGGCGCTGAATACGCAAACGTTCAGCCTCACAGCGGCAGTCAAGCCAACATGGCGGTATACTTCACTTACTTGAACCACGGTGATACTGTTATGGGCTTAAGTCTTGCGCACGGCGGACATCTTACTCACGGTTCTCATGTGAATTTCTCCGGCAAGTTCTTTAACTTTGTCCCTTACACTTTAGATCCGGCAACAGGAAGAATTGACTACAACCAAGTCGAAGCTCTTGCTCTTAAACACAAACCAAAAATGATAACAGTCGGAGCATCGGCATATCCGCGAGATATTGATTTTGCTAAATTCCGCGAAATAGCCGACAAAGTCGGAGCGTTTGTTTTTGCTGACATAGCTCATCCCGCGGGACTGATAGCTACCGGCCATCTAAATGATCCGGTGCCTTATGTTGACGTTATCGCAAGTACTACACACAAAACTCTTCGCGGACCGCGCGGTGGCCTTATCATGCTCGGTAAAGACAGAGAGAATCCGTTTGGAGTGGTTGCTCCTAAATCCGGCAGAGTGAAACGTATGGGCGAATTGCTTGATTCATGGGTAATGCCCGGAATTCAGGGTGGCCCCTTAATGCACGTTATTGCGGCAAAAGCGATTGCATTCGGCGAATGTTTGACTGATGAATACAATCAGTACATCATCCAAGTTATGAAAAACGCCAAGACTCTCGCCAAATCTTTAACAGACAAAGATTACAATCTCATCAGCGGCGGAACTGACAATCATCTTATGCTTGTTGATCTGCAGAACAAAGACCTTACCGGCAAACAGGCTGAGAACTCCTTGGATGACGCCAATATTACATGCAATAAAAACACTGTGCCGAACGATCCAAGATCTCCGTTCATTACTTCAGGCATTAGATTAGGAACAGCGGCCATGACCTCGAGAGGCATGAAAGAAGACGACATGAAACAGATAGCTGAGTTCATGGACAAAGTCATCACGAACTTCGAAAACGATGATGTCAAAAAGAATGTTGCAGCAGAAGTGAAAGAATTCACTTCCAAATTTGATCTGTACAAAGACTTGAAATAGAATATATTGGTTCTATTTTGCTAAAACCACAAAGCCCGATCATTTAATAAATGATCGGGCTTTTGTACTCTTACAACTAATAATTACATATTTTTATTAGCTTCCTTAGCTGCATCAACAATCGCGTCAACAAAGCGGTTAAATTGCTCCGCCATCCGACCGGTCATTTTTGTCC
>JAQIDA010000282.1 GCA_027858275.1 Candidatus Kapaibacterium sp.
TAGATATACCAGTATAGTTTTTTGTATAATAGTTAACAATCGTCCTTATTCATTGCTATCATCCAACCAAAATGGCAATAACAACAACAATTATTTAAAATTCTCAATGCCTCCTACCCAAACACGTCGGATAATAACGCCGAATATTCTCAATCCTCCAATATAACAAATCCCGCCCAAAATACCTAAAACCAACCCCTTTTAATGCGAAACTAATTTAAGCCCAACAATAGAAGAAATTAATGTTACTAAGAAGAAAAGCCTCCAAAAGTCTGCGGGTTCTTTAAACACAAGAATTCCGACTAATACTGTTCCGACTGCACCTATTCCTGTCCATACTGCGTAAGCTGTTCCGATTGGTAAATTCTGAGTCACTTTCATAAGCAGGAGCATACTGATTGTCAAGGAGACCACAAATCCTGCATACCAATAGGTCGCCTCTGCTCCAAAAGAATCCCTTGCTTTGCCGAGGCAAGCCGCAAACCCAACTTCAAACAGTCCCGCGATTACTAATAAAAACCAATTCATCTGCTTATATCCCTATATATTCGGTTTCAATTTAATTATTTGATCGCTCAGTTAAACCCCAAAATGCAGGCACCGGCGAATTCAAGTACAGCAATATACAAATCGCGCTTCAAAGTTAATTAATTATTCTAATACAACCTAAATTAAGCCGATATTTTCATTTTGTCGTTGATTGCAAGTCTAAGTCCTGTGAGGTTTCCCGGGATTTTCATATCTTTGTCCTTTGACAAGAAACATTCCAAGATTTATTATACAAGTTTGTTCAAAGACAGTTTATAGGAAATATAAGCCGAGAGTAAAGAACACAGATATTTAACCTGAATTTTATGGAATAGATACTAAACTAATGGTTTAATACAGAATTATAGCATTATGAAAAATTTTACGATTCTCGGAATTATTCTCCTTTCATTAATTTTTACAGCTTGTGAGGATTCATCTGTTGATCCGGAGGCTGTCAGCAAACACGGTAATTATTTCCCATTGTCAGTAGGCTCTTGGTGGGAATATCATTATGAGGGAATGGACGGCTTTCCGTCGGATACTGTACGCACAGATATAGTAAATACTATTGTTGATACCAAAGATGTAACTTGGTATAGCATTATGACCACCGGCTCACAGCAATATGTGTTTTACAGATATGAAGGTGATAATTTATATTTCCAAGACGGCAAAGTCATTTTGAAGAAAAATTTAATAAAGGGTGATTCATGGAGCTATGCGACAGTAGATTACCCGACAGCAGTGTATGACACTGTCAGAGTCCTTGATGTCGGAATGGAGCTTTCGATATTTGGCAATGATTATACTAATGTAGCTCAAGTAGTCGTTATATACGATCATTATTATAAGGGAGAATCAAAAATTAGAAATGAAACAAATTATTTCTATGCCAAAGGTATTGGTCTGATTCAAACCATATCTCCGTATGGCCGCAAAATTTCAATAATTGATTATCATGTAGAAGATTAAAAAAGCATTTGGCAACATCTCCGGAGTTGAGCAAGCATCTGTTTATTGAACGATGTGTTGTTAGGCTTCGGAGCTTTTATTTGGCGAATTTTCTTATCTCTAATGATTGATTTAAAATTTAAGAATTAACATCTAATTTATCTAATGTTACGGCTTTGCGCATACTGAAGAGCCTGAGAACATTCCTCAATTTGAATGATTCCCGTTTAAAGATTTTTCTCTAAGCATTGGCTTTTACACGGAAAAATATTATATTGTTTTTTGCTTTGAATCAACAAACCACGAGAACTATGAATACATATAAAAAACTTGAAGCGGCTACGAAAAAAAACAATTCAATTCTTTGCTGCGGTTTGGACAGCGATGTCAATAAAATTCCCGAATTTTTGGGACGTGACTTGGACGGCATTTTAGAATTCAATCGCCTGATTATAGAGGCTACAAAAGATCTTGTGAATTCATATAAGATCAATTTCGCATTTTACGAGCAGTACGGCACTGAAGGATTCGATATTTTAAAGAAAACTTTTGAGTTTATTCCCGATGATATTGTCACAATCGCTGACGCTAAACGCGGCGACATCGGAAACACTTCAAAATCTTACGCCAAGTCATGTTTTGAGTATTTCAACGCTGATTCGATCACGGTCAATCCTTATATGGGCTATGATTCTTATGCTCCGTTCTTGGAATACGAAGACAAAATGGTCTTCCTGCTGGCACTGACATCCAACCCCGGTTCTGCTGACTTTCAGAGATTGATTGCTGACGGCAAGCCGATTTATCGCCATGTATTCGAAAAAACTATGGCTCGCACAGATGACGCTCAGCTTGGATATGTAGTCGGCGCGACTCATCCGGACGAACTGGCGGATCTGCGAGCAATCGCACCCAAACGAGTTTTATTAATCCCCGGAGTCGGCGCTCAAGGCGGAGACGTCGAATCTGTGATAAAAGCAAACACCGGCGGACCTTGCGTTATAAATGCTTCCAGGGGAATCATCTACGCCTCTGCAGGCAAGGATTTTGCGGAAAAAGCAAGAGAAAAAACAGAGTTTTTTAGGGCGCAATTTAACAGGTAAATCATTTATCCTAATTCATTTTTTGTATTTTTCAAGGCATATTCAATGAATAATTCCGGGTTTTCAGAGAGACAATTGCAAGAA
>JAQIDA010000357.1 GCA_027858275.1 Candidatus Kapaibacterium sp.
ATTCGAGAAAAAGGAATTTGTCGGAGTGCAAGGAGATATGGCTGTCAGAGGCGGTATTCTGGATATTTGGCCGATAGGTTGGGAAAATCCTTTGCGAGTTGAATTCTGGGGCGACGAGAATGAGTCGATTCGTGAGTTCAATTCCATGTCACAGCGCAGTATCACGCAGCATGACTCAGTTGAATTCATCGCCGCGGTACTTAGTTCCTCTCAAACCGAAACCAATTCTACTATAAAAGATTATTTGAGCGATGACTATATATTTGTGATTGATTCAGCTGATATAATTATTTCGGAGAACAATGATTTTGAGTTTCCCGACGAGGGACAGACCATCTTTTTCAATAAGCTCGGCGACACAGATGTGCAGATTCAATCTCATGCTCAGCCGCAGTTTAACGGATCAATCAAGCATTTTAGCGAGGAACTTGTCAAGCTCAGCGCGTCCAATTTGATGACGGTTCTGTGCGCGGAAGGCAAGATACATTCGGAACGTTTCCGCGATCTTGTTGAAAACCGCATGGAAGAGATAATTAATCCTGAATATTTCGAGATACTTTCACACTAGACAAGTGATTTTACTGATACCGAAGCAAAACGATTATCCGCTAATTTTGTCTGGCTCGACAAAGCTTTCAGCGAAGGATTTGTTCTGCCCGATTTCGCGATTTCAGTTTATACTGAACATCAGATTTTTGCTCGTCGTCGACGCCGTGAGGATTTGCGCGCCCGGAAAGGCAAAAACAGTTTTTCGCTGCAAGAATTGAAGCAGCTGAATATAGGAGATTATGTTGTTCATTCAGACAAAGGTATAGGGCAATTCGACGGGTTTGAAACTGTGCTACTCGGCGTTAATAAACAGGATTGCATCAAGATTATCTTTGCTGATAATGATGTGTTATATGTCAATCTGACTTACATACATAAAGTTGAAAAGTATGCTTCTAAAGAAGGTGTTGAGCCGAGATTGTCTAAACTTGGTTCGGCGGAATGGACTCGGAAAAAATCTCGCGCTAAGAAGAAACTTAAAGATATTGCTCGGGAATTGATCAAGCTCTACGCCAAGCGTAAAATGCAAAAAGGGCATGCTTTTGATCTGGACGGACTTTGGCAAAAAGAGCTTGAGGCCTCGTTTATTTATGAAGATACTCCCGATCAGGCAAAGACTACGGTCGATGTGAAAGAAGATATGGAAGCCTCTACGCCGATGGATCGACTCGTCTGCGGTGACGTTGGTTTCGGAAAAACGGAAATAGCAGTGCGCGCCGCTTTCAAAGCGGTTCAATCAGGCAAGCAAACTGCTATTCTGGTGCCGACAACGATTTTAGCGCAACAGCACTTTATGACTTTCAAAGACCGATTGAGTCAGTATCCGGTCAATGTGGAAGTAATTTCAAGATTCCGATCAAAAAAAGAACAGACTAAAATACTCGAAAATGTTAAAGCCGGAATTACTGATATACTTATCGGAACGCACAGAATTTTGAGTAAGGATGTGGAATTCAAAGACCTCGGCTTGCTCGTTATCGACGAGGAGCAGAGATTCGGCGTAAGCGCAAAAGAGAAATTGCGTCAGATGCGTGTTGCGGTCGATTCGCTGACTCTGACTGCCACACCGATACCGAGAACCTTGAATTTCTCGATGATGGGGGCGCGCGATTTGAGTATTATCTCAACACCGCCTCGCAACAGAATGCCGGTGGAGACTTTTGTTATGCAGGAAAATGAAGATAAAATTGTGAAAGCGATTACTTCTGAAGTTGAGAGAAAAGGGCAAGTCTATTTTGTCAGTAACAAAGTGCATGATCTGGAAAAAATAACTGAGAAGTTGCGTAAATTAATGCCCTCCGTGCAATTCGGAATCGCACACGGACAGATGCGACCTTCCGATCTTGAAAAAGTGATGGAACAATTTATTAAGAGAAATTTCGATGTGCTGGTCTGTACGAAAATTATTGAATCAGGTTTGGATATTCCTAATGCCAACACTATGATAATTAACAGAGCGAATCATTTTGGTTTGGCGGAACTTTATCAGCTTCGCGGACGAGTCGGCAGAACAAATACACAGGCTTTCTGCTATTTGCTGATCCCGCCCGTTTCATTGTTGCCGCCTAAAACGCTGAGACGATTGCAGGCTATTGAGGAATTTACCGATCTCGGCAGCGGCTTCCGGCTTGCCATGCGCGATCTTGAGATAAGAGGAGCCGGTAATCTGCTCGGAGCTGAGCAAAGCGGATATATTGATGATATGGGTTTTGAGCTCTATCAAAAGATTTTGGAAGAAGCCGTTGCTGAATTGCGAGCTGAGGAATTCGGAGAGTTGTTTAAAGATCGTGATGACTTTAAGTCTGATTTCCTGAAGAATTCAGATATAGCGATTGAAATTGATTCAGACGCGTTCATCCCGGCGGATTATATTAAGAGCAATACCGAACGATTCGAGTTCTACAGACAATTATATAATGTGCCGACTAACGGGGAGCTGGATATTATTCGCGAAGAGATGGAAGACAGATTCGGCAAATTGCCTGATGAGGTCTTAGACCTGATATTCGCGGTCAAACTCAGGATAGCTTCATTGATGACAGGCTTCGTAAAGATAGGACTGCGGAACAACAGGCTTACAGCGGAGTTCCCTTCCGAAACGAATTCCGAATACTACGAAACAGCTTTCCCGGAAATAACGGAATTCC
This sequence comes from Candidatus Kapaibacterium sp., assembly GCA_027858275.1. GTDB lineage: Bacteria > Bacteroidota > Ignavibacteria > Kapaibacteriales > UBA2268 > JAQIDA01. The sequence continues at coordinate 2,697 of JAQIDA010000357.1, forward strand.
TGAACGAAATTCCCGGAGCTAAAATTTATCAGCACAGAAAAACTCTGCTCTTAGATATAGATGTTGAAAATCGTGATGAAGCCGTAGAAGTGCTGTGGAGGATTAAGCAGACGGCGCAGTTTGTAGTGGAGTGATTGAAGGAAATTAATCTGTTAGAACTATAGCTGACCATTTGCCTGAGAATCATTATATTGAACCAGAATTTCAATATCAGAAGGGAAAGAACATGGACGAAAAACAAAATAAACTCGTAATCTTTCAATCAAAAAACATCCGAAGAACATGGCATGAGGAAGAATGGTATTATTCTGTAATTGACATTATTGAGGTTCTGACAGACAGTAATAAGCCTCGTGATTATTGGTATCGTGTTAAAAAACGATCAAATAAAGAAGAAAAAATTGAGTTGTCGACAATTTGTCGACAACTGAAATTAACTGCTGTTGACGGCAAAAAATACTCAACTGATTGCGCTAATTCAGAATCTATATTCAGAATTATTCAGTCCGTCCCCTCCCCAAAAGCAGAACCATTCAAACAATGGCTCGCGAAACTCGGTAAAGAACGCTTAGATGAAATTGAGAACCCCGAACTTGCGCAAGAACGAATGAAAGCGATCTATGAGCATAAAGGTTATCCGGCGGATTGGATAGATAAAAGGCTCAGAGGAATCGCAATTCGTCAGAACCTAACTGATGAATGGAAAGAACGCGGCATCGAAAATCAGAGAGATTACGCGATATTAACCGCTGAAATTTCGAAAGCGACGTTCGGTATGACTCCGAGCCAATACAGACAGCACAAGAATATTCCGGTTAAATCGAAAATCAATTTGCGAGATAATATGGATGATTTGGAGCTGATATTCACAATGCTCGGTGAGCGAGTAACGACCGAAATTTCAAAAGAAGAAAAACCGGGAACATTTCAACAAAATAGAAATGTAGCAAAAAGGGGTGGCACCGTTGCCGGCAACGCGAGGAAAGAAACAGAAAAGGAATTGGGCAGAAGCGTTGTCACAGATAAAAATATACTCAGATAACGACGACAAATTATTAACGAATAAGTAAACAATGAACGAGGCCGTGGAAGTGCTGTGGAGGATTAAGCAGACAGCGCAGTTTGTGGTGGAGTGAGCTGATTTCTTAAACCTCCGGGTTAACCCGGAGGTTGAGAGAACAGTATAAAACATATTACTCATCCAAATAATCTCGGTGAATAATCCTGACCGCTTCTGTGCCGATTTTTACAAATTTAGCATTTGAAGAGCGTTTGAAATCAATCGGTAGTCCCCAATAAATCAGTTTATCATTTTCAAACGCAAAAATATAATATGGTTTTCCGATTACGGCTTTTTCCTGAGCGATTCCGGTTATGGCGTTTTTCTGAGCGATTAATATTGTTGTCTTAGTTTTTGATTTAATCATTTTGCTTATATCATAC
>JAQIDA010000365.1 GCA_027858275.1 Candidatus Kapaibacterium sp.
GATATATAATTGTTAAGATTTTTTATCTTCGCAGCAAATTTATTTTTTTTTCGTATAAAATAAATCCTTCCTTATTTCAAAGGAACTACAAATATAATACTTTTCTGTGACCGAGCAAAAAAAATAATTCAAATACATAATATTTAGGAATATTTTTTTAAGTCTATCGTAACAGAAATACTAAGTGAGTCCTCCGACGACGTTGCATTGATATTATTTGCTGTTATGAACTGTTTATTGCTGAGCGGCAACAAAATATTGAAATATATATTATCAGCAAGCCAATATTGCAATGCCCAAGACAGAAACAGAGATGTCTAAATTCATTGTGATTTGTTCTAAATAATAATTAATTAATATATTTGTCTGAATAATTATATGAAATTCAGCTACTAATATTCCTCGAAATTTCGTAGATTCTAAATTATTGTTAATTCGAAGTTAATAACAAAAGAGATTATACAATATGATCAACATGAAAAGTATCCTTCCGGCGCTCATTCTTTTTGTATTCAGCATCAACCAAACTTATGCGGAACCTGTCTTGACAGACGCGGCAAGATTGCTTGAATCGGGCAAGAAGCTGTTTTTGGAAAGCGAAGACGAATATCTCATTTATAAGCTTCCCCAAAAACGAAGGCTTATGCTCCGGCAAGCTTTCGATTCCCTCAATGCATCGTTGGAACTGAAAACAACTCAGGAAGCCTTGTATTTCTCAGGCTATGTATTGGAAAGATTGTATGCTGATGCTAAAGTGCCGAACAGAATGCCGGACTGCGATATTGATCGCACGAAAGAAGTATCGCGCTACTTCGAAAGAGTCAGGGAAATATCTCCGGTCTATCACGGTGAAATGTATATACTCGACCCAATTTCAAAGATCACTGCACTATGGGGTGCTTTGGCTATGACTTATATCGTTCGGGATGATACTGATTCTGCCGCTTATGCCTTTCGAAAAGGCAAAAACCTCGGTGGATTTGCTGCTTCATTGACTGAATATTGTCGAAATATAATGGCTTCATGCGACCAAGACGCAGTGCTTTTTGTTAATGGTGACAATGATACATTCCCGATTTGGTATTTGCAATTTATGGAAGGTTTCCGCCCCGATATAGAGGTGGTCAATCTCAATCTGGCAAATAAACTTTGGTATTTGAAACGAATCAAGGAGAGAACGTTCTTTGGCGCGAACCCGGCTCCGATTTCTTTTTCTGATTTAAGTTTGACCGAGAACAACGATGAAAATATTCACTTGCAATACACTTTGGGAACCGTGGCTGCCGCGGAAATGCATGTAAACAGGAGTCAATTGTTGAAATATTCGGCAACTCCTCAAATAATTGACAGCGAAAAAATGGAATTTGATTTCAAAGGGATTCCTTATGACCAAAATGACGGCGAAACTATATATAAGTTCCGAGTTCAGGACAAAGTTGTACTTGATATTTTGAAAAACCTCAAATTCCAACGTCCTCTTTATTTTTCAACTACTGTTCCCGAAGAGTCATTCTGCGGGCTTACTTCCTATCTTCGTTACGAAGGTCTGGTCATGCGCGTTTGTCCGATAACTCAAAAAATCGCAGAATGGGAACCGATTCACCCTGCTGTAATGGAGCGTTGTTTGATGGAAATTAATAATGATGTGGGCTATGAATCAGGTATTCACGAGTTCAAGCTCAAGGGATTAGAGAATGATGATCCTGCATTTGCGGAGATACGAGAACTTCTTGCAATCAACTATCGCTGGGCATATATATTATATTCCGTTTATATGCTCGAACAATTCGACGATTCATTAAAAAGTATTGAAATACTTGATATGATGAACAAAATGATTCCTGTATCTAAGTTCAAAATGTCATATATCTTCCAATATCAAGTTGCGAAAAACTATATGGAATCCGGGGCGGAGGAAAAGTTTAGAGAATATCTTAGTGACGGGATTGTTTCATGTCGTGAAGTTATCAAAGATCCCGTTAAAAATAAAACAATCCTCGAAGCGGAGTATGCCGGACGTTATTACGGTCCTTATCGTATGACCGCCCATCTGCAAAGCCTAAACAAAGATTATGATGAAGCGACTATGACGCTCATTGACCTGATTCGACACAGCCGCACGCTCCTCAGAAGTATGCTCAATAACATATTATACGGAGAAGATGAAGTTGAAAGAATTGAATATTCTATAAAAGACATTGAAGCTAACATGGATCAGCTCGAAGTGCTGAAGCTGATTAATGAAGGGAAAGACAGAATTGCCCTCGAAACAGCAGAAGCATATAATGACAACTATCTCAATTCAGAAGACGATAATGTGCATTATCTCGGCAGAAAATACTTCAAAGAATTAATCTACCGTTTAACACAGATAGAAAACGCGAGAAAATTAAAAATACAACTCGAAAGACGGAGATATTGATGATCCTAAAATGGCTTTTTCCCGGCATTTCGTTAGAGATTAATATCTTAAATTATGATTTGAATTTGAAGATGTAAATAACTATATTTGGCGTGAATAAAAATCAATATGTGTATTGGAGTAATAGATGCGAACTGTGAGATATTTTCTGACTTTTATACTTGTTTTGATTTTGTTCGATTCAAGTGATTGCTTGAGCCAAGCAGACGACAGTAAAAAATTCAGAATGGCGGTGATCAAGTATAAAACCGTCGAGGAGGTAAAAGAAACTTATACTCCTATGGTAAATTATATTGCCAAAAAGCTTGGGAAACAACCTGAGCTAACTATAATCATGGATGAAAGTCTCGCCTATGACCTAAGTGATGACAAGTTCGATTTGGGTGTTTTCCCGCCGTTTCCATATTTGAAAGCCAAAACAGATTTCCCCGAGTTAGAAGTTTTCGCAAGTCATATAGTATCAGGGAAAAAAACTTATAAAGGAGCTATCTATGTTTTGGAATCTTCAGGTATTGAATCATTCATGGATTTGAAGGACAAGAACTTCCTTTTCGTAAAACCGACATCAACTTCGGGATTTAAGTATCCAAAGGGAATTCTGAGAGAACATAATATTGACATTGATGAGTTCTTCAATTATGATTTCTCCGGAGGTCATGACGAATCAATTACTGCTTTGCTTGAAGGTAAAGCAGAAGGAATTGCAATTGACACTAAAGCTTATAAGAGACTAAGTCCGGAGGACAAAATAAGGATCAAGATATTAAAAGAATATGAGATTCCTTATCATGCCTATGTTCTTTCACCGAATCTTGATGAGAAAATTAGTAAACAAATAACAAAAATATTCCTTATTGCTAAAAAGAACCCTGCTACTGCGAAGATGTTTGAGAATGTTTTGAATATCGAGAAGTGGGTGGATTGCGATGATGAACATTATAATCCTCTTCGCAGATACTTAGGCATAGTAAGAGTAAAGCCTCAAATGAACGTAATATTGACGATAAAAGAGAGTGCTCAAAAGGATTTAGAGAAGAAAGATGATATTATTACGATAATTGAAGATGAAATTATTCATGAACTTAAGGATGAGAAACGTTTCTCCGATGAAATTGGAGAACAGAAATTTGAACGAAATTACTATGAACTCGAAGTAGTTCTCTCTTTGATGGACGGTGAATATCACTACCAAGTTCATTTGAATGATAATAGGATCGCAAAAGGGGATATATCGTATAAGAACCTGAGCAAATTGCTTCCGGAGATCATTGTCAGTTCAGTCTTGCCTATACCGGTGAAAGTCCCCACCAATTCCGGAGCAAAGTCCCCGGGTGTACCGCTGAAAGTCCCCGGTCTGAACAGAACCGACATTATAAGTTAATAAATTCTTTGGAATCAGCC
>JAQIDA010000369.1 GCA_027858275.1 Candidatus Kapaibacterium sp.
TCATTATATTATTATATAAATTGGAATTGTCATTTACTTTGTATTTATTTGTGCGAATCGGAAAAGATTTTTATCCGATGTCTTTAACCGCTGATAACAAAAATCTATATAAAACAGATTGAGATTATGGGATTAAAAAACATAAACATTGAGCAGGAAGATTTTCTGCCTTTGGAAAAAAGCAATCCTTACGGGAAAGATAAGCATGAGGACCTGAACGCCCTGCTGACTCAGGCGACCAAGAGTATTGTCAAGCCTGATATTGAGCTGTTGACCAGAGGCTTCTACTATTGTGTGGACAAACACAGTCACGTTAAACGCAAGTCCGGTGAGCCTTATTATACTCATCCCCTGAAAGTAGCAATTTCTTTGATGCGAGATTTCAATGTCGGGGACACTAATGCTGTCATAGCGGCATTGTTACACGATACTGTCGAAGACATCAAAGGACTGAAAATATATCATATTGAAGAAGAATTCGGTAAAGATGTCGCGACAATGGTCGATGCTGTCACAAAAATATCCGGCACGGAAACTCGCCAAGGCGACAAAGCTGCCACTTACGGCAAAATGTTTTTGGCTCTGGTTCGCGACGTAAGAGTGATTCTTATCAAGCTGGCGGACAGACTTGATAATATGCGAACGCTCTATTATCTCAAACCGGAGAAACAGAAAGCAATCGCGCATGAGACACTCAATTTTTATACACCTTTTGCCCAACGATTGGGTTTAACCAAAGTACGAACCGATTTCGAAGATCTCTCCCTATATTTTATAGACAGGAAAGCCTTTGAAAGTATTAATGATGCGCTTGTCAGCAAAAGAAAATCTTTCTTGGAGTACATCAAGAACTTCTTCATCAAAATTACTAATAAACTCAATGAACGAAATGTAGAACACGTTCTCACATTCGAGCATAAACATATTTATGAGATATATCGGATGATAGAAGAAGGTCACTCGGTCAACGATATTGATAATTTCTATTCAATCGTAATTTCACTCAAGACCAATGACTATTCGCAGGCATATCGCGCATACGGAATCATTGCCCATGTCTTCGGACCGGTCAGCTCACTTGTGGATTATATCGCACGACCTCGTATCAATCTATACAGAGCCCTGCACTCAACTCACATGGGACCGGGAAGAAAATTAGTCGAAGTTATTATTCGTACTGACGAGATGGACAGAATCATCGAACGCGGTATTTATGATTTCACTAAAATTGAACCTGACACAAGACCTCTTGCATTGAGTGAAGAAGATGTTGTCAGTTGGGTCAAATGGATGCAACTGATCATCTCTGAAGGTGACGATGATGCTGTTCAAAAGATTTGGGGTACAATTCGCAGGAATTTATATGTGGACGATATCACGATTCATATCAAAGACGATGAATCATACTTGTTGCCCAAAGGGGCTTGCCTTGTGGATCTGGCTTTTGCCATATCCGAAAACACAGGGATGACTTGCATCTCAGCCAAAGTGAACAACGAAATTAAAACTCTTGACTATGAATTGACAAACAACGATTATGTTGAAATCATTACATCGCCCAACAGCAAACCAAATCCTAATTGGGAAGATTTTGTAATTACTCACAAAGCCGTCGTCAAACTATATGATTATTTCAGATTCCACGGCAATGATACTGAGAGAAGAAAAGGCAAAAAAGATGATGTTAATTTCAATCTTCTCGTCAAAGCCGAGGAGAGAAAAGGCTTGCTCGAAGAGATTCGAACTCATATAGGCAAACAGAATATCAGAAGCTTATCACTCTATACGTCCGGTACTATATTCGAAGCTTTGCTCCGTCTGTCCTTTGAAAACAGCGAGGCAGCAAGCTCAATTTTCACAAAGTTATCAGCGATCAAGGGCTTGACCGGTATTGAAAGAGTAGACTGATTGTTGTTATATTGCAAAAAAATAATACAACAAAAATAGAAAATATCAGTTATAGACATATAGATATGTTAAATCTTTTGTATTTTTGTTTGTCATATCATTAAAGATATAGTGTATTGCCGAACGGTAATATTGTCGATTAAGTAAAAAAATGAACAAGGATATAGAAATGAAAAAAATGAATAAAACAAGAGGGCTTAGAGTGTTCCTCTTAATTGCAGGATTGTTTTTCGCTTTGCAAACCTATTCAGCAGAGGCCTGTGAGATAGATTTCAAAGTATTGAAAGGCAAAAAGACTTCGTACGAAGTTGATGATGTTATAATTGTGAAAGTGGAAGTATTTCTAACTCACAGAAATTGTCCGGAACCAATGAGTGCTACAAAATATAATCAGGTTGGTTTGAAAATTGAAAAAAACACAAAGTGGAAGAATCCGTCGGCTAATACATATACTCAGAAGTTGAAAATTAAAATCACTGAAGCCGGTTCAAAAAAGATATCATTGGGCGGAGTTAGAACTTGCGACAAAACCGGCGGAGTAGGCAGCATAACTATCCAAGCTGAAAAATGATTTTTTCTCGCAAATAATGAATCTGTTGAAACAAGGGAGCATGCTCCCTTGCTCTCGTTAGACCCGGTTGCCGCCGGAAATGTCAGATCAAAAATATCAGGGAACTATGGACAAAAAAATATACTATATTTTCACACTTTCTTTAATCCTAAATATTAGCTTATTGATCCCGGACATTGCGCAGGCAAAGAGTTCGGAAGGCTTTTCGAGTTTGGATATTGCCGGACTGACAATTAGTGCGCAGAATGATATGGATGATGACGAAGATGAGTTCGAGGATTTTGATCAAAATCAATCGGTGGAAACCGAGGCATCCGGCGATGACGAATTTGAAGATTTTGAGGAATTCAGTGACAGCTCGTCCGCTGCATGCCCTCCCACAGGATGTGAAGGATGCGATTCTAACACCTCCTCAGGTGAAGACGACGGAAGATGGGACAGCACTTTTACTTGGCTGTTTTGGGTGACTATATTCACAATTCTTTCGGGAATCTTTGTCAGATTTGCCCCAACTCGTAAACTGCGACCTGTATTCCTGATTGCTTCTATAGTAATTCTCGGGTTTTACCGAGGCGCCTGCCCCTGCCCAATTTCGAGTATTCAAAACGTATTTCTCGGCATACTCGGCGAGGCTTCTCCCTGGCAATTAATGCTTTGGTTTTTATCTCTGATCCCGATTACTTACCTCCTCGGAAAAGTATGGTGCGGATGGATATGCCATCTCGGCGCATTGCAGGAATTTATCTACTTGCCCAATAAAATCAAAGCCTTTTCCGGCGAACGCTCTCAGAAAATAATGAGATACTTGCGCCGATTCTTTGTCCTTGCTCTGTTAGTTCAATTGATAATCACTCGCGACAATCTATACATACATTACGATCCTTTCAAAGTTGCGTTCAATCTCATATCAGCGAATATGACGGGTTGGATTTTGCTTGGGCTCGTACTTCTGACTTCTCTGTTTATATATCGCCCGTTTTGTAAATCATTTTGCCCTATTGGCTTGGTTCTGGGATGGATTGCTAAGATTCCCGGCGCGTCTGTTCTCGACGAAAACGGTTCTTGCAAAGGATGTAAATCTTGCTCGACAGCTTGCAGACATGACGCTATCGTAAGAGTCGGGAAACACTCTGTTATTGATAACAAAGACTGTATTATGTGCGGCGATTGCATGGATTCTTGCGCTAATAAAGGACTGCTCTTATTCAGAAAAGGAAAAAATCATAATGATAAAAATACTCTTGAGCGCACTGAGGATACTGTCGATTGCAGTATTCCTGATTGTTGCGACAACAAGTGACAGCCGGGCCAATGATTGCAGGACAATGCTCGGTGCTTATATTTCGCCCTTATACAGCGGATCTGACCTTGCTTGGGGTATTGAAGGGACAGTTGCCGTAGGCGATTTGGACGGTCGTGTGGTTATGAATCATCTATATTTGCTCGGACTTGAGTATAAGCTGAACTCTGATAACAGTTTCTTTGTTGAAGGCGGATTTAAAACTTGGAGTGAAGTAACCGGTACAGCTGCGGAATTCAATACAAGAAATATTAATCATTTGGGGATGAGAGAAATATTTTGGAATCTGAATGCTGAAAACACAAAATTGACTGTCGGATTGCAAACAATGACTGCGGGCGATTATTTTTTGTTGGATGAAAGAGTAGTGGGAGCCAATTACAGACAAAATTACGGGCAATTCGAGTTTAGCTCACAGCTGGGTTCCGTAAAGCGTGATTTCGCGAGAATGGGCGACTTTTGCGGAACACGTAAGATATTCTATATGGCAAAAGGAACAAGAGCAGGCGATGATCTCGGTGAGACAAATTTGTTC
>JAQIDA010000316.1 GCA_027858275.1 Candidatus Kapaibacterium sp.
GCATTGATGTCAACATCCGCTATGTTTGCTACTGATTCTTGGACTAGTGATGACGAAACAGGCTTCTTCACAGCTGATATCATTTGCACACCTACTCTTGACGTTGCTGAAGGTACTAATGAGTTGGGCGAATTCTTTAATGACGGAACATTGAACACTATTACTGCTTCAGCAGATTATATTGAATGGTCATTAACAGGCGAAGCTGATAGAACTTATGAAGTTACTTTTTCAAATAGCATTAATGGAGATCTTGTTTATGATGGTCTCGGTTCAGGTATCAAAGCTTGTCAGGAATTCAATACTTCAGGTAGTGATCCTTGGCAAGTATCTCTTAATGGTGACGATGGTACAATCGATCGCAGTGCATGTGTTCTTTATGGTGATATGAGTACTTCTTATGACGACGCAAATGCAATGATGACATGTACTGACGCAATAAATGTCAGATTTACACCAACAGGTATAATGATTCCTACTACAGAAGACCCTGGAACAGATGTAACTTTCACAGTTACTGTATCGGTAACAAGTGCTATATAATTAACAAGGTGTCAAAATGAGAATGTTTATTAAAATATCTCTAATATTCCTTTTGATCATGTCCACTAATATGTTTGCAGTGGATCTGCTCCCGAAAACCGGTGGTTTTGGTGCAGGCATATTGTGTACACCTAAGCTGGAGTTCTTTGAAACGAATCCTTCTGAAGGCTCACTTGATAAAGTTGATTTGGGAGAGTTTTTTGTAAAAAACACAACTAATGAAATTACACTAACAGCTACTGATAAAATTGGTTGGGAACTTACGGGACCAATTAGTTCAAGTTCAGGAGCTATCGATTATGACGTTTACGTGACGAATGCTCCAAATTCGGGATTAAATGACGATTATGTCGTCCTTGCTTGTAAATGGGAAGTTGAATCGCGTGATCTTACATGGGAGACGAATGGTTCGCCGGAAATGCCCGGCTATATTCTTAAGCAAAGAGCAGGCACTACAGGTAATTGTGACGGATACGCAAGATTTAAAATTCGAGCATATATAATCACAATTCTGCCATTAGCTGCACCAGGTCCGAGAGAGTGGACTATGACAATGAGTGTAACAACTTCAATATAATCGACTAGACTTATATCATTATTATGATTAATCTTTCGATTAGAGAAATAACGACATCCTTGGTCAAAAAAAGGATGTCGTTATATATTTAACAAGAAAATAACATTAGAAATAACTGCTGAGAGCAACAACAATAATGAAAGCAATCAAAAAAAAATATTTAGGCCTTTTATTAGCATTATTTGTGCTGTTAGTGGTGGGTAGTACTGACACCTTAGCGAGTGATAAAGAAAAGAAAATAACAATTTGCCATAAGACTTCGAGTGGAACCAATCCATGGGTCACAATAGAAATTGATGAATCCGCATGGGATTCCCATGAAGAACATGGTGACTATAAGGGGCCTTGCCGATGCAATAATTCCTTAGAAATTTATCTCGTTGAAAACGAAGTTGATCTCGGGGACTTTTTTCCCGGCAGTACTCACGATTTGCCGGCTGAATCAGGCGGCAATAATCAGCTTGAATTTGTAGTAACCGGCAGCGGTAATACAGGAAATAAGGGCCATCATGCCGATGACGATAATATGGCGACTTATGATTTTGATTATACTATGGATCTGTAATGCCCAATGGGCAACGGGTATGCCGAAATAATTGATTGGTCATGGGAAGAGTCCGTAGAAAGCACTAGCGGCAGATATGGTCAAAGGCATCGGAAAAGAACCGGATGTTTTGCGGGTTTTAGATTATATCACGGTCATGGGGGAGGAAATGAAGTAGCTTTCGCAAAATTCCGATTTACAGCTGAGAAAATGCTAATTACTTCAAATGCGACTCCTGGTGATGTCATCTTCACCGTAACAGTAACGGTCACGGTAAATATATGAAAAACAAAATGATCCTAAAATTTATCTTTGTATTAGTATTGGTTGTAATCCCGACAATTCTTTCGGGACTTTCAGCTAATGATGGAATCAATGACAATAAAATATTAGAAGCCAAAGGAAGTATTAGTGTGGACATAGTCAAACCTTTGACTATGACCGTAGTACAAACAAGCGATTATTTAGGTCGCTTCAAGTCCAAGGATACTGTTCATCATCCGATAAACAACAGAGAAATTACAATGGAATTTAGCGGCATAGACGGCAGAACCCTGTTGATTACAATAATTATCAGAGTGACGTCAGCGGCAGTGCGAATAGAGCAATTAGCGTTTGAATCCGAGGACGGATCTACATACGGTGAAGTTGCAGGGGAATTTTATGGGGACGAAACTATGCGAAAATACACAATAACGGCCGATCTCGACGACAAAGGTGAACTATTGCTGTATGTCAGTCCGCGAACAATTATTGCGGGACTTGATTCGAATCCTGATGAAGATGTGTCCTTTTTTATAGAAGAAATCAAATATAGTTATCAAATATAGTTATAATAATCTCTAAAATTTAACGAAGGATTCTCGAATGAAATTCAAAATTGCATTATTAAGTCTTGTAATCGTAATTATCAGTGCCGTTTCAGCCAAGTCGCAAATAGCGCTTCATCCTACTGCAGCGTTTATTGATCCTGTCAGCAACACCGGCAGCATGACTATCCGTAACACATCAAATTCCACTCGAGAAATTGATGTTAAATTCAAATATGGTCATCAATCGTATGATTCACTCGGCAAGCAGAAAATGTATTGGGCGGACAGCAGCGACACGCCGGCCAACTCTCTGGTTCCTTACATAAAAGTATTTCCCAAACGATTGATGATACCTCCGAATGAGCAAGCGACGGTTAGATTTCTTGTCAGAGGTTTGCCGGCCGGTGAAGAAAAATTGTTCTTCGCAAGAATCGTTGCAGGATCGGTACCTGAAGTCGAACAAATTGATACTATATCAGTCGGCAAAGTCAGTGCACGTATGGTAATGAGATCAGAAATGATTGGTCTAGTGGCTTTGATGAAGGGCAAGAATACAGCTAGCTTAGATTTCAAGGTCGGTGATGTATTCGAGGATTCCACAAAAACAAAACTCAATATACTGATAATTTGTGATAAAAGCGGGAACGCACCGTTCTGGGGAAGTATGGAATCTGAAATATATGATTCCGAAGACGATTTGGTTGATAAAACAACGACAGCATTGGCTCTATACGCAGACGGAAGCATTAAACTCCAATTTGACAAATCAAAATTCTCAACCGGAAAATATAAAGCCAAAGTATTTGTTACGAATCAGCGCAAAGAAATCCCTGAAAAATATTTACCGGAATTATTTGTAGATACTCGCGAATTCGATTTTGAAGTAAAGTAACTTGACAGAACAAAGCACCATGTTTATACGTACCGTCAGGTTATTGTCATATATCATACTCTCATCGGTCGCATTTGCTCAGGCAAACGCGGCTGAGCCTGAGTATAAATTACCGGAAAGCTCTTATGAACTTCTCCTGCGTATGACTTATGGCGGAGCAGTGAATTACGATCTGCTGGCTGTAACCTATAACAAAAAACATTATCTGCCATTCCTCGAAATAGTCAACAAACTTCGTATATTTAATGAATACGATTATACAAGTAAAATAATCAAAGGCTATCTTGTCGATAAAGACAGTACGTTTTATATGGACTTTCGAATCGGTGCAGGTAACTATAACGGCAAAGAAATTCGCCTTGAAAAGGATGAGTATCTTATCGATATGATGGAAGTCTATGTAGTTCCCGAAGTATTTGAGAGGCTGTTCGGCTTTGAAGCTATATTGAAATATTTAAAATTGTCTTTAAGAATTCGTTCAAAATTCGACCTCCCCGTAAAATTGGCATACAAAAGATTTACGAGTTATTCATTTATCGGAGGCGAAGAAACTAAAGAAGGATTCTTCCCGCTTCGTTTCGGCAGAAACAGATCCTTGATAAACGGCGGTATGATACAATATAGAATCAACGGCAGCCAATCGGGCGATCCGGGAACATACAGTATGTCGACAAATACCGGATTGGAAATCCTCGGCGGAGATTTGAGAGTAGTAAGTACGGGTAACTATAATGCCCTAAACGGAGAGACAACTCAAAAGCATGTGTTTAATTGGGGATTCAATTTTCAGGATAATTCTTTCATATCAGATATAAAAATAGGCAGTGTAGGCAGCGGCGGCGGCGGGCAAAACAGCATGCCGTCGACAAGAGTATACGGAATACAGATCACAAACGAGCGAAAAAGAACATCCGCAATATTTACGGATGTAGTATACGAAGATCAAATAGAACCCGGCTGGCAAGTGGAGCTATACAAAGACGGATTCATGGCAGAACATACAACCACCGACGCACAGGGCTATTACAAGTTTGAAATTCCTATAGAATACGGTTCATCCAATATAGAACTGAGATATTATGGTCCGAAAGGCGAATACGAGATAAAAAAAGAATTAATCAACGTGCCGAATGAATTCCTGAAACCGGGCGAATTTAATTATTCGCTAAATCTCGGTCTGCGCGAGGCAGAGAACGATAAATTCGGAGAATTGAGAATGTCAATGGGCATTACAAGTTGGCTTACAAATTCTATCGGAGTGAGCAAATTCGACACAACATCAAATATATTCGATCTATTCAAATCCGCGGATTTATATAGTTTTAACAATATGGATTTCAGCAATTATTTATCCCTACGATTATTAAGCAATCTATATCTGACTCATGGCTATCAATACGGCAAACAATCGATGATAAATATGCAATTCTGGCCGGTCGGCTTGGGTTCGTACCGTTTGCGCTACACATTGGATGATATGGGAGCGGCAGCGGGATATTATACAGATGATGAATCAAAATTAGATCTGCGATTGCAATTCCCGAGGTTTTATAATATTCCCTTAAATTTCAATTTGCAAAGAAATTCATCAGGCGGAATAAAAGATTATAATTTAACAACGGGCTTCCGTCTCAATTTAGGCTCGCTTCGTTTATCAACAACTTATCAGGGTTCGATCATAGAGACTTCAGACGGTTTTGATATGAATTCTTTGGAACAATCTTCAAATATCGGCCTGAACTTTATGATAAGAAAAATGCCGAGGTTTCTGAGTTTTATAGATAATATCAATTTTGGAAGTAGTGTTGATGTAGATATAACGAACAAAAGCGTAGATGAAATTAATCTGACGATAAGCAGCGCAATATTTAAAATTATCAGTATGAACTGCAAACTTGAAAAATCACTGGTTAATGAGGACAGCCCAATAACTGTACAAATCGGTTTGCGTCTGAGATACGATCTGCCCTTCGCTAATCTAAAGGCAGAGGCAAAAGCCACGGAACCGGATAACTGGTCCTATACGGAGTCATTAGAAGGAGTAATCGGATTTAATTCGACAGACAATGAATTTATTTTTTCGAATCAGCGCGGCAGTTCCGGCATTGGCAGCGGCGCCGCAATAGTTCGCGTATTTGTGGATGACAACGCAAACTCAACATGGGATGAGGGTGAAAAAATCGTACCCGGCGTAAAAGTGAAAATTCCCGGCGGCAGAATCAAATACGATGATGAAGATTTCATACAAGTATATAATTTATTGCCCTACACACAATTTAATGTAACCGTAAATAAAAACTCATTTCAGAATCCTCTGATTACACCAAAATTCACGGAGTTCTCATTTATTTCAGATCCAAATTCGTATAAAGCCCTTGATGTCCCCTGTTACGTCGGCGGCGTTCTTGAAGGAAGCGTCTTCAAAAAAGACACAAGCGGGCGTTCAGGGCAAGCCGGAGTCAAAGTCCATGTAATAAAGTCCGATTCGAGTTATATACAGTCTATCCCCGTCTTCTCCGACGGCAGTTTCTATTATCTCGGTATCCCTCCCGGCGATTACACCGCCTACGTCGATTCCATACAGTTAGCTGTCCTGAACTGCATATCAGTACCGGCAACAAGCACCTTCACGGTCAAAGCCACCAAATCCGGTGATTTCGTCAGCGGTATAGCCTTTGATCTGATACCAATTGTTGCCGAACAAGCAAAGATGAAAGCAGCTGCCCCCTTCAAAGCAGACAGCGCAGAATCCAAGAAACAAAAGCTGCTAACGTCAAGCTCGTCGCCCGCCATACCGAAAGAAGCAGTCAAACAGCCGGCAGCCGAGCCAAAACCGCTTGTCCCCGAGCCAAAAAAAGTAGAAGTGCCGGAGTCCGGAACTTTCCAATACAACAGCTCGCGAGGCACAAAGACTACTCCTGAAATGCGGAAATATCTCGATAAAGTGGTGGAATATATGAAAGCCAATCCCAATGTAAACCTAAGGATTATCGGGCACACGGACAGCTACGGCACCAGAGATCAGAACATGGAAATGTCTGAAAAACGTGCTGATAACGTTGCGCTGTACCTCACTCGAAAAGGTATCCCGATGAGCCGATTGTTCATAAAAGGCATGGGAGCGCTCAGTCCCTTGGAGTCAAACGCTTCGCCCGACGGCCGCAGGAAGAACCGCCGAGTCGAAATAATTGTCCTCCCTTAATAATTCTTCAGCGGATACAATTCATCCCATCGCGCGGGCGAATCCTTCAGCCAACGGGAGAACCATGCCATGATAGTATTGTGCCATTCGATGCGCCGGCTGTGCTTGACCACCGGGTGATCAGAGCCCTCTATTTGGACTAATTCCACTTCCCTGCCGAGGATTTTCAGTGCCGCGTAGAACCGGAGGCTTTCCCCGATCGGAACGTTTTCCGTAGAGCTTATAAAGTCGTCTTTCTTTTGGCTCATCGAGGCTTCAACGTAAGTCATCTGACTGCCGCCGAGTATCGCTAAATAGACTTCTGCGGCATGCGTTTCACCTGTGAACTTGTCTGTTATGTAAAGCTTTTTGCCCGCATAATCCACGTACATTTTATCGCCGTATTTTATGCTCAAAGTGCATTGTTACGTCGCCGTGCTTTACGTACTGTCTCAAATAATGAGAAAATTGACTGTAGTTGTAACCGCCGGGATCTCGTGTTTTGTATTCTCCCCAAAGCAGGTTTTTTGTAACTCCGACTCTGCCCAACTCCTTAGACATAGCCGGTAATTGAATGTGAAGATTATTATAACGCTCTTTATCCGGCTCCGGAGGTTCGAGAAACAAAGTGCTTAACTCCTCATCGGATTTGTTCTGTACGTCGCTGTATGTGAGCTTGCTTGCCTCAAAAAGCGAGACATACTTCGTTATGGTGCGTCGGCTTACGTTCAGCAGTCTTTCCGTCTCTCGCAGAGATGTTCCGCCTTCATAAAGCCTGGAAATTTGTCTGATGTTTATCATCGTTATTCTCTTATGTGACATTTAACATTTGCTCCTTCTTCGTTATGACAGTTCTTTGTCAAAAGGAGTATCATTTTTCATGCTAATGTCGGCGCTTTTTTTACCGGGGACTTTCAAACGGCAAGGGTGGGGACTTTCCAACGGCAGAGGTGGGGAGGATGCTCCGGAATATGCAACTATCGCGCGGAAACAAAAGCAATTGCCGAAACAGAGCTTGATAATTTGGAAGAAAAATGGGGCAAAAAATACCCCATAGTGATAAAATCATGGCGTGCGAATTGGGATGATTTAACGACTTATTTCGCTTATACGCCTGAGATCCGAAAGATCATTTATACGACCAACGCCGTTGAAGGTTATCACCGTCAAATATACGGAAAGTAACAAAAACAAAAGGTGCTTTTACAAGCGAAACGGCACTGCTGAAGCTGATCTACCTCGCTCAACAACAAATTATGAAAAAATGGACAAGCCCCATACAAAATTGGGCATTAAAGGCGCAACAACTCGCCATTAAATTCGGAGACAGATTTAAAATAGACCTAAACTATTAGCAAATAAGAAGAAGAGCATTCCGTAAAATAAAATACGGCTTAGTTTTCTCTTTCCTTTTTTGGGGGATAGCAGATCAAAAACAAAAAAGAATCAAATATGTGGGGACATTTTTTGATTTCTCTTTTGCTAAGCCGATTTTTTGATATTTTACAGAAATCACGAAATCATTTCCGATTTTCTAACGATTATTTCATACAATTAAAGATTAATTTGGATAAAATTATTATCCGTTGTATCTTGACATGAGAATTTGTCTTGATATTTTCACGAGACAGAGTTTATAAAACACTCCCTTTTCGAACAATAGTAATTGATATATCGTGCAAAACCTTCGGAAGGTGCGACATAAAACGCTCTGTCGATTTGCTGCGACAGCGCCCACCTTCCGAAGGTTTCTTTACCTTCGGCAAGGTTTCCGCAAGAACGAGTTGACTTATTATATTTATATAGACATAAATATTATTCAGGTTGAGCGTAATATAGTTCAGGCAATATAGAAATACTGTCTGCATTGTCATTGTAGCCTATAAGATTTATTTCAACAGTATAGTCAGAAAAATCATAGTTGAAATATATAAAACCATACTTTTCGCTAAAATAGTATTTAGCCGAAAATTCTCCGACTTCACTCTTGCCGATCGCAGAAAGAACCCAGCATGAATCTTGGACTATATCATTTGAATAATAAATTTTATCAATAACCTCAATGTACCCTTTGACCGTTTTGCCTTCCAATTCTTCCCAACATGCCCTCGGAGTTAGCTCCCAATTAGTTTTTTGACCAATAGATATGGGATACTCAACACCCGGATAAGGCAACATTCCCGTTAACGTTGAATAATCATCGGAAGATCTATATGGAGGGATGTTTATTTTACGGGGAGTAAGGCTCAGCCATGTACCGTCTTCAATACCTGATTCTCCGACCGAAATATTTGATCCGCCGTTTTCAAGCAGTTTGAATCTCACCCAATGACTTTTTATATCAAAACGGTCGGTTATTTCATCAAATGATTTCAAATAAATCGTATCAGCCACAATCTGATCAGAGCTTTTCATGCTAAACTTCCATTCTTTGCCGCCTTTATATATTTTGGGCTCAGAACATGACATAAGGATCAAAACTAATGACGCAATAAAACTAATAGAAATAATTCTCATATTAACGTACTTCATTTTTCAAATTCCATATTGATTGCTAATAATATCATCTCTAAATAACAATAATTCATCATAATACCAAATTATTAATTGCTTATTGCTGTAATATAAAATTCTTGATGCAATAGAAATGGAAGTTGTATTATAGAATAAATTTATTGTTGTAGAATATAGCTGCAATTTCACACATAAGCAATTCAATCATTCCCTTGAACATTGAATCTCACAAGCTCACGACTAATCCCGTTGAAGTATTTCCTATCCTGAATAAAAGAAGCTCCGCCTCCGTTGTCGATTGAATAATAATTGACTTGATAGGGTTCATTTTTCATCTTGACCAAGCCCAATCCTTCGGCAAAGGTATATTCAACGATTTTTTTGTTGAATGCGTATGATGTGATGTTAACATTGGCGTCAACTTCAGGTACAGAATCGTTTATAAATCGTTTGAAATTCATAATATTGAAAATATCAAACAACAAAATCATAAATCCAAGTGAATAAATGAATGCTTTGCTGCTGAAAATATGAAGTCAGTTGATTTTGGAAGTCAAATTATTATGAAAGCGGGAGATTAATCCAATTCAGGAAAAACATCTGATGCTTTAGGGGTTGGGCTGAGTATTTCATTTAATCTTGTCATATTTTTTCGAAAATCATCGCCGAGGTCATGATCCATGATATTATCCCGGTATTTTTTGGTAAGAGGTTTGATTTTAAGATAGGTTTGGTCGGCTTTCTTTGATGAAAATTTTATTTTAAATTTAAGCAATGATTTAG
>JAQIDA010000133.1 GCA_027858275.1 Candidatus Kapaibacterium sp.
AACTCGCTTTATTTTAACCGGACAGTAGTGAAAGTGTTTATATCATACTCTGCGGAATACGTCTCATATACAAACAATTGTTGACAACATTAAAAAAAACAATACTATGATAAAATCATGAAATTCATCTTCACAATAACCCTTCCAATGTTTGTCGGTCTTGGACTAATTGGATTATCGGTTTGGCTTTTTTTCTTAGCAAGAGAAGATAATGCATATCTTTTATTATTTGGACTAGGAACTGCCATTTTGATTCCAGTTGGACTTTTTTTTATCACTTACGCGTTTAATTTCAAGAATAGGCAAACGTCAAATAAACTAAGCGAATTAACCAAGATTAGTGAAATCGAGGAACTATTAAATAAATCAAAGTCTGTTGAAGAACAATTAAAGCTCTTAAAAACGGAACATCAAAACTTAGAAAACACCATTCGATTCAATAGTGAAAAAACAGCTCTTCAGATTAGGAAAGAGCAATTACACAGACATGCCAAAGAGATATTAAGCGAGTTAAGTTCCATCGACAAGGAGATTGGAACAATTGATTCAAAGTTTGATAATTCAAATCTTCCCATAGAAGTTCAACTTTTAAGAGAAAGAGTTTTCAAAAAAGAAGTAGCTGTAATCAGAATTTGCAAAAAAGAGTTTGTTGTTAGAAGAAATTTCATTGGCTATGAAATTCTTTTTGATTTAGTAATGTTAATAGAGAGTATTCAAAAGGATCGATTGAGAAACAAGGTAAAACGGATAGAAGAAAAGAAAACAAACGCCTAACAATGTGTAAATTTAATAGCAATTTCTGTGGTGTACTAACAGCAGATTCGCGCGCATTTGTCCTTTCCTGTTGGACGGATAACCACACACAAATCTGGTGTTAAACCAACATCAATCGTGTGTGCATGGTCAAAATGTCATAAATTCCCCATAAATTGGACAATAGATATACAGTAGTATTAGAAAATATTTAGGACGTTTAAAGTATACAAATGAAAATATCATTCTACAATATTGGCTGCAAAGTCAACTTCGCGGAAACATCCACTATCGCCAAGCAGATGGAAACTCTGGGCGCGGAAGTCGTTGAGTTCGGTGAAGACGTCGACGCTGTACTGATTAATACTTGTACCGTTACCAATAACGCAGATGCCGATTGCCGCAAAATTATCCGCCGCGCGCTGCGCAAATCACCGGATGCCTTTGTCGGAGTTATGGGATGTTATGCCCAGCTTAATTCTGACGCTATTGCTGAGATAGACGGCGTTGACGCAATCTTCGGCACCGAAGAAAAATTCAACATACCCGAATATATAGAAGACTGGCAAAAACGCAACAAGCCCCTGATCGTCAACGACAAACTCGAAACCGCCGAATTTCACGCAGCTATGTCCGCTGATGACGCAAGCCGCACCAGAGTGTTTGTAAAAATTCAGGACGGATGCGATTATGTTTGTACATATTGCGCTGTTTCGCATGCTCGCGGTCCTAACAGATCGTTGCCCTTTGATGAAATTCCCAAGTTCTTCGAAAAATTCAAATCGGATAAATACAGAGAAATTATTCTGTCCGGCATCAATCTCGGCGAATACAGTTCGGGAGACAAACGATTTGCGGATGTAGTCAATCTGATTGATGAACTCAAGATCGTCCCGAGAGTCAGAATCTCCTCAATTGAACCAAATTTGCTTAAGGAAGAAATCATCCGCAGAGTAGCCGATTCGAAAACCTTTTGCCCGCATTTTCACATTCCCTTGCAGAGCGGCAGCGACGAAATTCTCGCACTGATGAAGCGACGCTACAAAAGCAAGACGTTCTTGGATTTGGTCCGTCAAATCAATGAAATAATCCCTGATTGCTGTATCGGCGTCGATGTTATAGCAGGCTTCCCGGGTGAAACAGATGCCTGTTTCCGGCAGTCATATGATTTACTCGAATCTTTGCCGATTTCATATCTGCATGTATTTACATACTCCGAAAGAGAAAATACTCCGGCGGCGGAATACGGAGGACGTGTCGACCCGATAGTCAGAAAAGAACGAACGAAAGCATTACGAGCCTTGTCCGACAAAAAACGCGACGAGTTTCACGATTCGCAAATTGGACGTATCCTGACAGTCATTCCCGAGCAGATCAGCAAAAAAACAGGTCTGTGGACAGCATGGACGGAGAATTATGTCCACACAGAATTTGAGGGACCTGCCGGAATAGAAGGCACGCCGATGAAAGCAAAAATGATTGAGCGAAACGGGATGTTTGTCAGAGCGGAATTGATCGTATAATTCAGGAAACAAAAAAAAAGCAATCCGGATCTATTCACAAATAATTATGAGAATCTATTAAATCTGGATTGCGGTTAAAGATTAATGAACCTATTCAAATAGTACTATAGAGAAAAGCTTGTATAGCTGATAATGATTGGATCAAATAATCTTATTTTTTTATTCAAAAGAACTTTTTCTTCTCGATGTTCTTACTATAATGACACGCAAGTCGCAAAAAGGTGACACTTTTTTTTATGTTTTTTGACATTTTTCTTCCCGTCAGAATTTGATACGAATATAAAGCACTGAAATATAAGAACATAAAAACAATAAATAAATTCAATAAAACAGCAGGAACTTTCCCCGAAAAGGATGTTTTGTCTGAAAACCAAGATTCTGCAGTTCTCAGCACTCTAACAATTGTTGCCGTTGTTTAGAACTTTTCCGTTCAGCATTCGTAGTATATCCGTATATTAAAAACCATGTTTCGTGTAAGTATCACATTATATTAGGACCCTATGTTCGCTGTTGAAACTGAAAATATCAGTAAAATCTACAAAGGGGCTTTTGGCAACAAGCAGATCCATGCTTTAAGTGACATGTCTCTGTCTGTCGAGCAAGGCAGCTTCTTCGGATTGCTCGGGCCAAACGGTGCCGGCAAAACAACTATTATTAAAATTCTTCTTGGGATTACAAACCCGTCCGGCGGCAGCGCAAAAGTGCTGGGGCAGGATATCAGCAATTACAAATTGAAAAAGAAAGTCGGATTTCTACCTGAAAACCATAGATTCCCGCCATATTTGACCGGGGAGCAAGTTCTCAAATTCTTCGGCGGATTTTCGGATATGTCTCAACCGGAATTGAAAAAAAGAATAGACTATCTGCTTGATCTTACCAAAATGAACGATCGCCGCAAGTATAAAGTTAAAACATATTCCAAGGGAATGATGCAGCGCATAGGGCTTGCTCAGGCTATGGTCAATGACCCCGATTTGATCTTTCTCGACGAACCGACCGACGGCGTCGATCCTATAGGCAGGAAGGAAATTCGGGATATGCTGCTCAACCTCAAAGATCAGGGCAAAACCATATTCCTAAACAGCCACCTGCTCTCAGAAGTGGAACTCGTCGCCGATCGAGTAGCGATAATCGACAAAGGCAAAATAATAAAAGAAGGAACGGTCAAAGAACTGACCGAAACTGAAAAAGAATATAAAATAACATTTGCCGGACACATAAGCGACAGCTTTTGCAACAGCGAGCTGACCTCACAAAGAATCGATAATATTCATACAGATTATTTCACATTAAAAGCCGAAGATGACGACAGGCTCAACGCCGTAATAGACGCTATGCGTTCCGAAGGGCTGTTAATACAAGGAATAGTACCAATAAAAACATCACTGGAAGACAGCTTTATTCGGTTAATAAATACCAAAAACGGAGGAGTCTCCCAATGAAAAATATATGGATAATAATAAAATATACGTTCAGAGAAGCTCTCGCGAAAAAGATCATGATTACTTTTCTGATTCTCTCTGCATTGACCATAATCGGTTTTGGTTTGGCGTTCTCTTTGATGGGAGATGCCGCGGGAATTGGAAGTGTTAGTCAGCCCAATGCCTCAACGCCGCAATCTTCAACAGAGATAATATCGGCCGGCGTTCGATTCTTGGAATACGGTTTTGTCGCGACATTGTTTGTTATCGGATTATTCCTTTCGATATTCTCAACTGCAGGCTTAGTCCCTGATTTATTGAAAAAGGGTAACATAGACCTATTTTTATCAAAACCCATTTCCAAATTTGAACTGTTGTGCGCTAAATATCTCGGAGGTCTGGCGATAGTATTTGTCAATATCGTGTTTTTAGTCGGAAGTATCTGGTTGATGGTCGGATTGAAATTTTCATTTTGGGAAACGAGTTTTCTGTTATCAATTGCCAGTATCACTTTTGTCTTCGCGACACTATACGCCCTGATGACATTACTCGGCATACTGACCAAAAGCCCCGTATTGCCCATAATTATCAGTTTCCTGATCGTTATAGTGCTAAACCCTTTGCTGGCTATGCGTTCAATGTTATATGATCTAACGGACAGCTCTGTTGTCAAGGGGATCTTCGAAACATTCTATTATCTTATACCGCAGGCGAATGAAATTGTGACCATTTCGCAAGATTCAATCATGGGTAAAGCAGATATAGTATATACTCCGATATATACAACAGCAGCATTAATGATTGTCTATTTGAGTTTGAGCTTCTTCTTTTTCAAGAAAAAAGATTTTTAAACAATTCCGGTATAAATCTTTATTCGTAGAGACACCCAATTTGGGCGTCTCTACGCACGAATGAATAATAATATCACTAACTACCCAATCTCAAATTTATCCTTAATAATTGTTGTAAACTTTTGTTCCGGTTTTGTAAAATCATTGTTATTTATGTAAATTAAGACCGATTTCGGTCTCTATTACTATAACCGGAGATATTTGCTTACTGATTTCGGTATGTTACATGAAATTCTTAAATGCTTTTATTGTTGTTTTTACGATTATTATGATTCAATCAAGTCTTTTTGCCGATGATATTGTCAACGGCATTAATAGAAATAGTACTGGTGAAGCTATTGCCATAATTGAAAATGAATCAACTCCTGATTCAACAAAAGAAGCAGGCGTGTTGGAGTCTTCTTTCTCCAAACGTGACAGCAGGTCTTCCTCTACAGTAAAAACAAGCAAGCTTAAATTTCTAATAGGCGGTTTGTTAATTAAGTCGGATAACCATCTTTTGGATGACACAGATATGGGTCCGGCATTCAAAATTGCCCTTATTTTGCGTGAGCATGATTCGAAATATTTCCCTTCTTTTGTTGAAATCAATTATATAAAAGGGCTTAAGAATGCCAAAGAAATTTCATTTATTAACTATATGTTTGGAAAAGGATTCATACCCAAGTTTAGCAATTTGAATTTTGGAATAATATTTGAAATTGGAGTTGGGGTTTCCTTTTCTGACACGCCTTTGGATGATAGTGACTGGGGGCTGTTAGGTTTATACAGAATTGGTGGGTATTATAAGAGTGTCGGTTTTAGTCTATCAATTAATACAATACGATTAAAGGGGAACAACTTCGATATATTAGCATTGAATTTGTTCTATACTTTTTGAGATTCTTTCAGAAATGACAAGATGGACTCTCTTAAGAAGCGAAGCCCGGCTAAAAAAAATAAATTCACAGGACGATCAACCAATCTCAAATTATCTTTAATAATCATTGCCGGCTTTTGTTCTGAATTTGCAAAACAATTATTATTTATGTACATTAAAGCAGACTTCAGTTCCTATTACTATAAACAGATTATTTTGCTTACTAATTTCGGTATGCTATATGAAATTCTTAAAATTATTATTAGTCGTTTTTTCGATAATCGTTATTCATTCGAATTTGTCAGGACAGGTTCATGTCGAGGCTTCGACGGACACTTCCTCTGTTAAAGAAGCTGATTCTCCCGGAGAATTGTCAACCGTGTCCGATTCAACAGCTTCTCTTGATAAAGCACATGTCTTTAAATATTATCGAACATTATCCATAGGTTTTGCCGGAGAAGTCAACAAAGATGAGCCGGATTACGGAACAGAAACCGGAACAATAGCAGGATCCTATCTCAAAATTGCCGCAATGTTTCAT
>JAQIDA010000330.1 GCA_027858275.1 Candidatus Kapaibacterium sp.
ATTCATATTATATTATAGGATTGATCATGCTGAACAGACTGTTTTTCACTCTCTTGTCTTTATCTCTTATCCTTGTCTCCTGCACAAAATAGCAGGAAATAAATACAATTCACGCCACCCTTTTGTCTTGCGAGAATAAGCCAATGCAAGCGGCTGATATTGAAGCCTATGTTTTCAATTCAGGAATTGACACGCTAAAGATCGAACCTGATGCCAACGGAAAATTTGATTTAGTTTTCGATCATGCAGAAAAGGTCGTTCTCAATTTCTACGGTTCGGATCATATGTCATATACACTGCCGCTGTATACTAAATGGCTAAATGAGAGTTTTGACCTGAAAATCAATTTAAAAGCATATTCACTTCCTGCTGATTTGAGGGATCTCAGAGTTTTGGGGAGTTTCAATGATTATGATTATCATTCCGCGATTCCTATGACATTAAGACCTGACGGAAAATATGAGGCACTGATTCAAAACAATACGGACACGATCCAATATCAGATTATCGGCATTACTTCGGAAGAAGTCGGGCGAAGTATCAACGGCACGGCTCACGATTTCTTGATTTTTGACGGAGAAGGTGACTATATTTCCGCAATAGTCAGCAGCGAAAAAGAAGTTAAGATCATTTTCGACCCCGCCAAAAGGAAATATCATGAATCAAACCCGTCAGCAACATCTTCCGCTAAACGAATCACAAATTATCTCGAAAAACATTTTTAGCGAATCAAGCAAAGCAAACAACATTTTGAAGGATTGGATCAAGCAATTGCTGACAGAGACACAAGCAAAATTGAATTGATATTTGATAAAGTACTTTCAGAAACGGAAAGATTAATCCTCGACGAAAAAGACGAATACGTCCTTGCCGATCTTCTTATGTCTTATTGTGAAATATACTCAATCGCGTGCAGGCACAGTGTTGACAGAGAACATGATCCGAAAATCAAATCAATGATTCCTAAAATTTTGCCTGCATCATCCGCTGTTTGGCTTGAAGTTCACCGCATGATTGCATACGCAGCTCTTATTATCGGCGGCGAAGAGGCTGTTAGATTCCTCAGCGAAATGCACAAAAATCATTTTTCAGAAAGACAAATCATCAGTATATTCTATAAAAGTGTTGAATTGTTTTCAAAAACTCCGGCCAGTGAAACTCGAGATAAAATCTTTTATTTGATGAGAGAGAATTTTCCTGATCATCCCTCCACATATAGGGCCGGCTCAAGAATCTGCGGGAAAGGCAATATCATTGTCGGCAAACATATCCCAGAGTTTTCTGTTCAATCACTCGACAATCCGGAAGAGGTTATCAGTTCGGAAAGCCTGAAAGGGAAATATACACTTATTGATATTTGGGCAGTCAGTTGCACTCCCTGCCGCGGCCAGATGGAGTACTTACACGCGGCGCATGAAAAATTCAAAGACAAGAATTTCCAAATGCTGAGTATTTCTTTCGACAAAGTAGCAAAGGCTGTTGAGCTTTATCGGTCCAAGAAATGGGAAATGCCCTGGATGAATGCATTTGTTGAAGACGGATGGAACAGCAAAATAAAAGAAACATTTGAAGTGTACGGAATCCCAAAACCGGTACTGATTGATCCCGACGGAAAAATACTGGCTGTTGACGGCAATCTTAGTTTTGGTTCACTGGAGAAAACATTGGCTGAGTATTTGAATTGATATTTATATAAGATTTGAATATTAAAGGCGGCTTTCTCGTATCGGGGAAGTCGCCTTTTCTTTGCACTGCAATAAATCCCTAATTTATCGTCGATATAACACTATCGGATTTTCTGATAAGTGACGGGTTTTGACGACATCTTTTAATTTGCACAAACTTGAATTGATTTAATGGAAAAAATTCGCAATTTCTCGATAATCGCTCATATAGATCACGGGAAATCTACTATTGCCGACCGTATGCTTGAGCTAACCGGGCGCATTGCCAAAAGAGATATGGTTTACGCTCAGATTCTTGATGACAATCCTTTGGAGCAGGAACGCGGTATAACTATCAAACTCCACGCTATCCAGATGGATTATAAGGCGAAGAACGGTGAGGAATACAGTCTGAATTTGATTGATACTCCCGGGCATGTGGATTTTACTTATGAAGTATCCCTCTCGTTGGCTGCCTGCGAAGGCGCGATTTTGATTGTAGACGCGACTCAGGGAATTGAAGCTCAGACAATATCAAACCTATATTTGGCGATTGACGCTGATATTGAGATTATTCCTGTTATTAACAAAATTGATCTGCCGAGCGCGGCAACAACTCTTGAAGACGTAAAAGCCCAGATAATTGACCTGCTTGGTTGCGAGGAAGAAGAAATCCTTCTTGCTTCAGCCAAACAAGGTACAGGTATCGAAGAAATTTTGGAAGCGATTGTTGAAAAAGTGCCGCCACCTGTCGGCGACCCCGAAAAACCGCTTCGCGCTTTAGTATATGATTCTATCTATGATTCTTACAGAGGTGTTATTGTAAACATTCGTGTTCTCGACGGTGTTTTGCGCGAGCGAGACAAAGTGTTGTTTATGATGACTGACAAGAAATTTGAAGTTGAAGAAGTCGGCATCATGCACATGGACAGAATCCGCACCAAAGAACTTTCTGCGGGGCAGGTTGGCTATATGACTGCTTCTATCAGGAATTTGCATGAGACCAAAGTCGGTGATACAATTACGAATTTTCACAACCAATGTGGTTCAGCAATAGATGGTTTCCGCGAAGTTAAGCCCATGGTTTTCAGCGGTATTTTCCCTTCATCGTCCGATGATTTTGAATCACTGCGCGAATCCCTCGCAAAACTTGTGTTAAACGATTCGTCGATTACTTACGAACCTGAAACTTCGAGCGCTCTCGGATTCGGTTTCCGCTGTGGCTTCCTCGGATTGCTGCACATGGAAATTGTTCAGGAAAGATTAGAAAGAGAATTTGATCAAAATATTGTCACTACTGTTCCGAACGTTAGATACAAAGTTATAAAAGCTGACGGTGAAGAATTATTTATCGACAATCCTGCGCAATTGCCTTCCGGCGGCGGGAACTCTGAGACTCAGGAACCTTATATCAAAGCAGAAATAATAGCCCCGAGTGAATATGTGGGCGGTCTGATGAAACTCTGTCTCGATAGACGCGGCACAATAACCAACACAGTTTATCTGACCGAAGTTCGCGTGCAGCTTACTTTTGAACTGCCTTTAGCTGAAGTAGTTTTTGATTTCTATGATAAATTGAAATCAATTTCTCGCGGCTACGCTTCATTAGATTATGAATTTACCGAATATCGCAAAGGTGATTTGGTTCGTCTTGATATAATGCTCAACGGTGAAGGGGTTGACGCTCTGTCTTCAATCACACATCGCGACAGATCTTATGATTTGGGGCGAAAACTTTGCAGCAGATTGAAAAAATTGATACCGAGACAGATGTACGAAGTAGCGATACAGGCTTCTATCGGAGCTAAAATCATTTCGAGAACTAATGTCCGCGCCATGCGCAAAGACGTTACCGCCAAATGCTACGGCGGCGATATTACCCGTAAACGCAAATTGCTCGAGAAACAAAAAGCGGGTAAAAAACGTATGAAACAAGTAGGCAGCGTGGAAATTCCACAGGAAGCGTTCCTCGCCGTATTAAGTATCGATGAATAATATCATTGAACAACAGAGACGAATAATATGTTTCTAATATATCAGGTTGAAATAGGAAAATGACAAAAAAATTAAAAAAAGACGAAAAAAAAGCTAAAAAGCCACCGGAAGCAATCGGCGTGCAAATTGTCGCATGGATCAAAACTATCGTGGGTGCGTTCTTGTTCGTAATGGTTATCAACGGACTACTCGTAGCCTCGTTTGTAGTGCCGACTCCGTCAATGGAAAACGAAGTTATGACGGGCGATTTCCTCTTCGTCAATAAGTTCCTCTACGGACCGACCACTCCGCAGGTTATCCCGTTTTTCGATATACCTCTTCCCTACTACAAGTTCCCCGGCCCGAGTGACCCCGAACGCAATGACGTTATTGTATTTATATACCCGGGTGATCGTGATGAAACGGAACCTGCTGAATTTCAATATTTTCTTAAAAGATGTGTAGCCGTAGCCGGCGATGAGCTGGAAATCAGAAATAACATCCTTTATATCAACGGCGAGGAACAACAAAAACCGGAACACAGTAAATATGTTGAATATTACCGCGATCCGCACGCCTCTTTCCCTAAAGGCAAAAATTACACTATAGATAATTACGGACCTTTGACAATTCCTAAAATAGGTCAAGAGATTCTTTTGGCTGAACATAACTTTCATGAGTGGGAAACTTTCATCAAACGTGAAGGTCATTCTTGCAAAATGTTCAACGGCAAGATTAAAATTGACAATGAAGAAGTCAATTCGTACACAGTCGAACGCAATTATTGCTTCGGTATGGGCGACAATCGCAACAACTCTTCCGACAGCAGGATGTGGGGATTCATTCCTTACGAGAACGTGGTAGGCACTCCTATGATAGTATATTGGTCATGGGATACAGGAAAATCTTTGTCCAGCTTCGGCGAAAAAATTTCGTCGGTGAAATGGTCAAGAATATTCAATATTATTAATTAGAATGACTGCGTAACGGAACAAGCTTTGGTCAATACAAAAAAGACAAGAATTTTTTAATTATTTATTATCAACTTGATAATTGGGAAACGATAAGAGAAAATTTCATTTGGCATTATTAGTATTAGTGTTGACTCTAATTTGTGTGTCAAGCAGTGAAGCACAAGGTCCCAAAAACAAGGATTTAGGATTTGGATTGATATTAGGCGATCCGTCAGGGGTGACTCTTAAATACTGGACAAGCAGAGAAAACGCTTTCGATTTTTATGTAGGTTCATCATATTTCGGAAACATCAGAATCGGCGGCGATTATCTATGGCACTTTGACGCATTCAATTCAAGGATAGTAAAAATGTACGCAGGTCTTGGTATAGCAGTCGGTATAGGAAACGGCAAAGGAATATGGTATAAAGAGGATAAACACAAATTCTATTATTGGGAAGATGACGAGTTAGGTTTTGGCGCAAGAGCAATATTTGGTATAAATTTTATTCCGAGAAACACACCACTTGAAATATTTTTCGAACTGGGTCCCATGATGGGAATTTCGCCAAATTACGGCGTTAATATCGACGCTGCTCTCGGTATAAGATTCTATCCGTAAATTGTTGCATTATAATCCTTCGTTTCAATAATTCACAGCTATAAGTCATAATGGATTTGTGAATTAGGTTTATTTTACGTAGATTGAAAAAAAATTGGAACGAAACACAATATAATGTGTTAGTATATGAAGAAGGTTGCAAAGCCGACTAATTTTGAGTAATAACAAAAATTGTTTTTTATATTTAGGAGTTTTAGGAAGCACGAAGGTAATCATTAGAAATAAAATTACAGAAATTATTAGGAGAAAAATCATGAAAATTATTATGTCATTATTATTACTATCAGCAATCTTCTTTTTTTCAAGTTGTTCGGAATCTTCCGGACCGGAGAATCTTGCGACTGTTAATATCCAAACGGAAATGAGTTCAGACGCAATCCAAATAGCTGTTAAAGAAAGCAAAGATGCCTTTATTCAAAAATCCGAAGTTGATTCAGTACATGTATCAACTGTAAGAATCTTATTGTCAAGAATCATGTTCCATTCTGAAAATGAAGAGGACGAAGAAACTGATGAAAATTTCAAAACAGGTCCTTTTGTATTTATCGGGGACGAAACCGGAGCTAACTTCAAAATGGTAAGCGGTCAAATCGCGCCCGGAAGCTATGGAAAAATAAAGTTTGAAATTCATCGTTTCGTCCCGAATGAAATTGATCAATTTACTGATGTCGTACTCTTCAAAGAC
>JAQIDA010000186.1 GCA_027858275.1 Candidatus Kapaibacterium sp.
GTAAAATCCTCTACTTGGAGATTTGAATTGCTCAGAAGATCAAACAGCATTATTGAAAAATTAAATAAAAAGATTGGAAAGGACACAGTCTGTGAATTGATTGTGAACATTCAATAAATACAAGAAAAAGATATTAAAAAAGTATAAATTATTAACATATAAGTGATTTACGGAAATGGAAGAAAAAAACTTAAACGATATTAATACAATGCCGCAGGATGATTACAGTGAAGACAGTATCAAAGTGCTTGAAGGTCTTGAGGCTGTCAGAAAACGCCCGGCTATGTATATTGGTGATGTTGCTGAAAGAGGCTTGCATCATTTAATCCATGAAGTTGTAGACAACTCTATAGATGAAGCTTTAGCCGGATATTGTAAAAAAATCCTCATAATTCTTCATGCTGACGGCTCATGTTCGGTAGAAGATGACGGACGCGGTATTCCAACAGGACTTCATCCGGTCAAGAAAATTTCAACTCTTGAAGTTGTAATGTGTACATTGCACGCCGGCGGTAAGTTCGATAAAGGATCTTATAAAGTATCCGGTGGTTTGCACGGCGTTGGTGTTTCATGCGTGAACGCTTTGTCCAGCGACACAAAAGTGACCGTTATGCGTGAAGGCAAAATCTATAATCAAAGTTATGCTGACGGTAAACCGATCACCACGGTTCAGGAAACCGGTAAAACTGATCGAACAGGTACGATCATTAGATTTATGCCTGACGTGAAGATTTTCAAAACAACTGAATTCAAATTCAACAAAGTTGCGAACAGATTGCGTGAGCTTTCATTTCTGAATTCAGGAGTCGCGATCACTTTAAAAGACGAAAAGCTGAACAAAGAAGAAGAATTTCATTCCGAAGGCGGACTTAAAGACTTTATCGAGTATGTCGACATCGGTTTGAATCATTTCACAAAATCAATCTATATCTCAGGTTCTGAAATGAGCTCACAAGGAGAGACTCAAGTTGAATTATGCTTGCGATACAATGATAGTTACAGCGAAAACATTTTGTCTTATGTAAATAACATCAATACGATAGAAGGCGGAACTCATGTCAGTGGATTCAGATCAGCTCTGACACGTACATTGAAAATATACGCCAATTCTATCAATAAATCAAAAGTAGAGATCAACGGCGAAGATTTCAGAGAAGGTCTCACGGCGATATTATCAATCAAAGTTCCTGAACCACAGTTTGAAGGGCAGACAAAAACAAAGCTCGGCAACGGCGAAGTTGACGGCATAGTGAGAACAATTGTTAATGACAAATTAGCAAGGTATCTTGATGAGTTCCCTGCCGAAGCCAAAAAGGTGATCGCCAAAGCTGTTCTTGCAGCAGAAGCTCGTTTAGCAGCTAAGAAATCCAGAGAACTTGTCAGAAGAAAAAGTGCATTAGAAACATCCACTTTGCCCGGAAAACTTGCGGATTGTTCGTTGAGAACTCCGGAAGATTGCGAAATATACGTAGTCGAAGGGGATTCTGCGGGCGGTTCTGCCAAACAAGGCAGAGATCGCAGATTCCAAGCAATTCTTCCTTTGAGAGGAAAAATTCTTAATGTGCAAAAAGCGCGCGAAAATAAAATCCTTGAAAACGAGGAAATTAGAGCAATAATCACAGCTCTCGGAGCCGGATTCAGTGCTGATTTCGATCATGAAAAAGCTCGTTACGGAAAAGTTATTCTAATGGCTGATGCTGATGTTGACGGTTCTCATATAAGTACACTGTTACTGACTCTGTTTTATAACTATATGCCCGATCTTATTCTCGCGGGCAAGTTATATTTGGCTCAACCTCCTTTGTATAAACTGAAAAAAGGAAAACAGATATATTATGCGTATAACGAAAAAGAGCGGGAAGAAATAATCCTCCGAATCAGAAAAGACTCCGCGATCAAGAAAGGTATTGAATTGCCGGACTCTGAAATGACTGCTGATGAATTAACCAACAAAGACGGTATCACACTGTCTCGCTTCAAAGGTCTCGGTGAAATGAATCCGGAACAATTGTGGGATACTACTATGAATCCGGAAACACGTACTCTTCTTCAAGTTACTATTGATAACGCTGCCAGCGCTTCGCATACATTCGAAATGTTGATGGGTGATCAAGTGCCCCCGAGA
>JAQIDA010000213.1 GCA_027858275.1 Candidatus Kapaibacterium sp.
AAAGAGAAAATTGGGAATCGAAAAAAATAAATTTGAGAAAAATAATGTTTTTCAGATAAATGCCGGTGCGTGGGGGAACAAAGTGCCGCCTCATTCCAACGAAGCGGAAATTGCCGTGATTGGAGCGATGATGCTCGACCGCAGTGCCGTGGCCGGAGTTGTCGATATCCTGACCGCTGACAGTTTTTACAGTGAAATACACAGAGTAATTTTCGATACTATGGTCAGTATGTTCAACCTTGCTATACCGGTTGACATTATAACTCTCAGCGAGCAACTCTCTAAAGTTGATAAATTAGATTTTGTGGGAGGTATATTCTATTTAACCGAAATAAACGCGAAAACTCCGACTGCAGCCAACATCAAAAGACACGCCAGAATCATTCAGGAAAAATTTCTAAAACGAATGCTGATTGGTACTGCAGGGCAGATTCTTGCCAATGCTTACGATGAAACTACCGACGCCCTTGAAGAAATCGATGACGCAGAAGCTCAGATATTCAAAATTGCGGAGAAACGATTTTCAAAAAGTTATTTACCTATCAATAAAATAGCTGCTGACACACTAAAATTAATAACAAAATTAGCCGAAAGTGACAAAGGATTGAGCGGCGTCGCATCCGGATTACATCATCTGGACGATTTAACCGGTGGTTTTCAAGACTCTGACTTAATCATTGTTGCCGGGCGTCCTTCGATGGGGAAAACAGCACTTGCTTTGTCTATGGCTCGTAACGCCGCCGTTGAATATAAAACACCTGTTGGGATATTCTCAATAGAAATGTCCGCGGTTCAATTAGTTATGCGTTTGATAAGCGGGGAGGCGCAAGTCAACGGTAATGATCTTAGAACAGGGAAAATAGACCGGGATGCCACCATGCCTAAAATAGTTCATGCCATTGGCCGTATTGCCGACGCTCCCTTAATAATTGACGACAGCCCTTCTCTGTCAGTTATGGAATTCAGGGCAAAAGCCAGAAGAATGAAAGCAGAGCATAAAATCCAAATGGTTATAATTGATTATTTGCAATTAATGCACTCACCCAAAGCTGAAAGCCGTGAGCGAGAAATCTCAATGATATCACAGTCATTGAAACAGGTAGCAAAAGAATTGAACATTCCCGTGATAGCTTTGTCGCAGCTCAATCGGTCGGTTGAGTCGAGAACCGACAAACGTCCGATGCTCTCCGATCTGCGTGAATCAGGTTCAATCGAGCAGGATGCTGATATTGTTTGCTTCGTTTATCGTCCGGAATATTATAAAATCCCGGCATTTGCAAATGGTGATCCGACAGAGGGAATGGCGGAAATAATCATCGGTAAGCAAAGAAACGGCCCGGTCGGTACCGCAAGAGTAGCTTACAGGAAAAACTTCGCCAGATTTGAAAATGCTGAAGTTGTACGCGGTGAAATGCCACAAGATTTAGGTGATACCAACTCAGATCCGGCATTCTAAATTTAGTGTCAATATCAAATTTTAACCAAAAAAAAGGAACTGTTATAAAAACAGTTCCTTTTTTTGTCGGGGCGAGAGGATTTGAACCTCCGACCACCTGGTCCCAAACCAGGTACGCTACCGGACTGCGCCACACCCCGAAAAAGCAGAATACAAATATAGTCTAATTATTTGTATTTTCCAAATATATTTATGATTATATTTTTGTAAGTTTAATTCTATTCTTCTGTTAAAGATTCTTATCGGGAGATGGATTTAGTTCATCAATCAATTTACCCGTCAAAGAAGCGATGCGCTTATCTCTGCGTTGTTTCGCGACCATTCGCAAATCGACAACTTTATCGACTTCATCCACAATTTCTACGCCGAGAATCGTTTCAAGAACGTCCTCCATTGTGATCAATCCTTCCACACCGCCGTATTCGTCAACAACTACAAATTGATGCTGACGTCTGCGTAAAAACATATCAAGAGCATCATCGAGTTCGGCATTTTCAGGGATAATATATATTTCTCGAGATAAGCTGCGAAGTTTGGTGTTTGACTTTCCTTTGAGCGCGGCACGGAGAATATCTGCCGACATCACATACCCGACAACATCATCATCCAAAGACTCGCCCTCCCAAATCGGGAAACGTGAATACTGCATCAACTCGCTCATTTCAGCAACTTCGCCGACTGTTTTATCAGCTTCAAGGCTAAATACAACAGTTCGGGGAGTCATCACATCAGAGACAAACACGTTGCTGAAGAGCATAATATTTTTTAATATTCTATATTCATCCGCCTCAATAGCACCTTCTGCGCGTGCAGTATCGAACATCGCGGTCAGATCTTCACGAGAAGCTTCTTCGCTTGACAGGCCCGAAATTTTTCGATCAATGAGTTCGATAATCATAATTATCGGCTTAGCCAATATCGACATCAAACTAAAAACCGGCAAAAACATTGCGGATCCGCTTAAAGAAAATCGTTTGCCGAGACCGCTGAAAAATGTTCTGATAATAACATAAATAACAAATAATGCAATTACTGCCAAAATAGGTACATACCAAGTCAATGAATGCACATAGACGGTCAAACCCATAGCTACAGCCGCCCCGGTATAGAGGAACGATTCAATTACAGTCGTTGCTTTAATCTGAGCATACAATTGATTTTTGAATTTTTCAGCTTTGCCGGAAGTATCTTCCGCGAAAATATTATTGATATCGTCCTTGGACAAGGACGCTACAAGAGATGAAATGAAAGCGCAAAATACTGACACCAGCATCAACGCTGCTATTATAAAATATTCCATATAGTCCGGCTGTCCGGCTCTCCCTACTGTTCTACAAACGATTTTTCAAATTTCTATAACGCTTATACAGTATACAAATTTTATGCCGGCTGTACCAACTAAAATATTTGTATCTTTTTATATAGACATATTATCTATTTTTTTAGTTTATTGGTTCCTGCCGATCCATAGGTTAAAATATATTCGAATCTGTACGTTTCGTTAATAAAAATTTATTAAGTTTAAATCGAAAATATCAATGGCTAAAAAAAATAAACCAAATCAGCTGATCGATTCCAAAAGCCCATACTTACTACAACATGCATACAATCCCGTCAATTGGTATCAATGGGGAGATGAGGCTTTTGCGATTGCCAAAAAAGAAAACAAACCGGTTTTTTTGTCAATCGGATACTCTACCTGTCATTGGTGTCATGTTATGGCTCACGAATCATTCGAGGACGAGGAAGTTGCCGCACTGATGAACGAAGCTTTTGTGAATATCAAAGTGGACAGAGAAGAGCGTCCCGATATTGATTCGATCTACATGTCAGTATGCCAAATGCTCACCGGCGGCGGCGGCTGGCCTCTCACAATAGTTATGACACCGGATAAAAAACCATTCTTCGCGACGACTTATGTCCCAAAGGAAAACAACTTTGGCAGATTTGGCATGATGGAGATGATTCCGCAACTTGTCAAGGCTTGGAAGGAAAGACCCGATGAGATTCTGAAATCAGCGGAAGAAATTACAAAAAAACTGACTGTCAGCGCCGCCTCCGGACCACGTCAACAAATTAGTAAGCAAGTGTTTGAATCAGCTTATGAATCATTAGTTCGAATTTTTGACAAAGATTTCGGAGGATTTGGAACTAAACCGAAATTCCCGATGGCTCACAATATAACTTTCTTATTGAGATACGCGGCTAAAAATCCGGAATCTAACGCTCTTGAAATGCTCAATAAAACGCTTGATATGATCAGCAAAGGCGGCATACGCGATCATCTTGGCAATGGATTTCACAGATATTCGACGGACAGCAAATGGCTTATCCCTCATTTTGAAAAAATGCTCTATGATCAGGCGCTGCTGATTCCTGCTTATGCGGAAGCATGGCAGCTTAAGCCCAATCCGGTATTCAAAGACGCGGCAGAGTCAACAATCGAATATGTTCTGCGTGATATGCTTTCACCGGAAGGCGCGTTCTTCTCAGCTGAAGATGCTGATTCTGAAGGAGTCGAAGGCAAATTCTATGTTTGGGAATATGATGAAATTAAATCAGTACTTGCTGATCGTACTGAGCTGTTCACTGACGCATACGGAGTTCTCGAAGCCGGTAATTTCATCGAGGATCATAATTCGGAACCTGACGGAACCAACATTCTCTACAAAGCCGCATCCGACAGCGATCTCGCCGACAAACACAAAATCAGCGAACAAGAAGTCATAAGCAGATTGAAGGAAGCCAGAAAACTCTTGTTCGATCATCGCGAAAAACGAATTCGCCCCGGTCTCGATGATAAAATCCTTTGCGATTGGAACGGATTGATGATCTTAGCTCTTGCCAAATCCGGCAAAATCTTTAATAAAAAAGAATATATCACTGCAGCACGAAAAGCGTCAGATTTTATCTTCGAAAAAATGACGGATTCAAAAGGTCGCCTGCTTCACACATATCGTAAGGGCAAAGCGGATATCCCGGGAAACATCGATGATTACGCCTTTCTGATTGCGGCGCTGATTGATTTATATGAAGCTGATTTTGACATTTTACATATAGACCGAGCACGGAAATTGAACGATATTCTTGATAAACACTTTTTAGACAACAGCGACGGCGCGTATTTCTTCACGGCAGACTATGCCGAAAAATTGATTGTCAGAAAAAAAGAATTGTACGACGGTGCTCTGCCTTCAGGAACTTCGTTAGAGTTGATGAACATGATCCGACTCGAAAGGCTTAGCGGCGATCAGCGAATGAAAAAGAAAGTAAAAAATCTAATCGAAAGCTACGGTTCTTCCGTAAATAGTTCTCCGATTGCATACACTCAATTTCTAAACGCTCTTGATTTTTGGTTTGGTCCGAGTATGGAAATTGTCATCTGTGCTTATGATTTTGACAAAACAGCGAAAGATATGCTCGAATTGATAAACTCAAAATTCATCCCTAATAAGACAATAATGCTCAAGACAAATGAGAACTCTGCCAAAATCGAAAAACTGGCTCCGTTCACAGTCGGAATGAAAGTAGTTAAAGGTGAGACCGCGGCTTATGTCTGCACAAATAATACTTGTGCCGCACCTGTGTATGATATTGCCGCATTGAAGAAATTAATATAGAAGAAATCAATTTTGATCCGGTTTATCGCCTAATCAAAACAAAAGATGTTATCAACAAACACGTTTATTAATATGAATAGATGAGACAACGAAACGGACGAAACAAGACATGGAAAAGATCGGAATATTTTCGCTGAAAAAAGTACTCTTCCCGGATTCGCTGGTTCCTTTGCATATTTTCGAGGAACGATATTTGAGACTGGTACACGAAGCATATAATAACAAATATGTCTTCGGTATAAATCTGGATGCTTCTGTCAAAGTTTTTGAGACAGGTTGCATCGCTGAAATAGTTGATATAGTGAAAGAGTATACCGACGGCCGAAAAGACATTTTGATAAAGGGAGGTCGTCGGTACAGAATGAACAGCTACGGGAAATCTGATCAACTATGGAATACCGCTGAGATTGAGTATTTCAATGACAGGGAAGAAGATGCAGACAAAGCACTGGCCGAGCAATGTATCTCGAAATACAATGAAATAGCCGAAAAAGTAAAAAAACAATTCTATATTAAAAAGCTTGACGCTTCAAACGCAACTGACCTGAGACTTTCTT
This sequence comes from Candidatus Kapaibacterium sp., assembly GCA_027858275.1. Taxonomy (GTDB): domain Bacteria; phylum Bacteroidota; class Ignavibacteria; order Kapaibacteriales; family UBA2268; genus JAQIDA01. The sequence continues at coordinate 5,634 of JAQIDA010000213.1, forward strand.
TTCTTATTGCTCAGAAATCCGGGATGTCACTTGTTGAGAGACAAAACCTCCTGGGAATGACTTCAGAAAATGAACGTTTGAAAATTCTTATGTCCCATTTCAACAAAATGCTTCCCTTGATAAAAGAAGCCGGACTTATAAGCGAAATTATTAGAAATGACGGATATTATGATCCAAAATATTTTAAATGACAGCTCCTTCAACATAAATTTTTGATCATTTTTTATCGAGATTAAATCATGTCAGATAAAAGAAAATTCCCACAAATTATGGGGATATTAAACGTGACACCGGATTCATTTTCGGACGGCGGGAAATTCGATAATGTCGATGCCGCTCTATATCATTGCGGCAAAATGACAGAAAACAGAATTGATATAATCGATATCGGTGGTGAAAGCAGCAGACCCGGCGCTGCAGCAGTTGACGAACAAGAGGAAATCTCCAGAGTTGTTCCGGTTATAAAAAAAATAAAAGAAGAATTTCCAAACTTAGAAATCAGCATTGATACATGCAAATCACCGGTTGCGAGAGCTGCCGCTGATGCCGGAGTAGATATAATTAATGATATAAGCGGTTTGGATTTCGATCCGAAAATTGCCGATATAGCTGCCGAATATAATTTAAAATTAATATTGATGCACATGCAAGGAACTCCGCGAAATATGCAGGAGAACCCACATTACGATGATGTTGTTGATGATGTTTTCGATATTTTACAAAAGAAAATCGAATTTGCCCGGTCTCGAGGAGTCAAATCAATTATCGGAGATGTCGGAATCGGTTTCGGCAAAACACTTGAGCATAATCTGACCTTGCTGCGCAGGCATATGGAGTTCAGCAAACTCGGCGTACCTATGTTACTCGGAATTTCCAGGAAGTCTTTCATTCACAAAATGTTAAATATCGACAACCCCTTAGACAGGGACATTCCGACAGCAATAATCCATGCTCTGATGTTGAATTCAGGCGCGGAAATTATCAGAGTTCATAATACGACTGTCATTAATATGCTGAAAAATATCTATATTGCAGTTGGATAAGATTTATATGTTATCTCCGGAATTATCGTTGTTAATCAACAAACAAAGCAATCAATGCTCACATTTTTATCAAAAATATATTCTTACTTTGCGGTCAAACGCAAAAAGGACTTTGACTCCGGTAAAATCCCCGTTGTTGGATTATCTATTCCTGTGTTTAGTGTCGGGAATATTTCCGCCGGCGGCACCGGCAAAACACCGTTCACGATTATGTTAGCAAAGTTTCTCAAAGACTGCGGACATCGTCCTGCTGTTGTAGGACGGGGCTATAGAAGAAAGAGCAGGGGAGAAGTTGTTGTTTCCGACGGCAAATCAATTCTTTGTGACGCCGAGACCGGAGGCGATGAAATGTTACTGGTCGCTCAAGCCGCCAAAGTTCCTGTAATAGCTCACGATAAAAAATATATCGGAGCGCTATCAGCTGAAAAAATGTTTGGTATTGATTGTCTGATAATAGATGACGGATTCCAACATCGTTACTTAGCCAGAGATATTGATATAGTTCTGATCGACCGAAATACTCTCGATAACCCTCATGTTTGGCCCAAAGGACGACTGCGTGAACCCATAGAATTTATAGCCGAAGCTGATATAATTGTATGTCCTGAAGAGCTCACAGGAACAAGAGTGCATGCTCCATTGCTCAGTGTCGAGAAGTTCGTGAACAATGATATATTGAAAATATCAACAAAAATTACAGCAAAAGATCCATATTATTTACAGACTGCAAAAAAAATCTCGGCAGATCTCCCCGGAGAAAAAGTAATTGCTTTTTCCGGACTCGGTCAACCCGATAAATTTGAAAAAACACTGGCTGATACAGGCTTTAGACTTGAAAAACATTTTATATTTAAAGACCATTATAATTATAGCAAACAAGACATAATAAAAATATCGAAGTACGCTTCGGACCGAAATATCAAAATAATTACGACAACAGAAAAAGATGCCGTAAAAATCAAAAAGTTTGGCAATGTATTTGATAGTATGATCAGAGAATGCATTGTTTGTCCGATTGAGACAGAGATCTCTGAAGGCAGACAAGCATTTGAAAAACGAATATTGTCAGCATTTGATTAGGGGGTTTTAGCATGCTTGGTTCGAATTTAATAAAAAACGAGACTGTATTGTCAAATATAAGATAATCGGTTTTGCTTTTATTGTTTGCCCTTGCGGCATTACTTTCTTCCTGTGAACCCATAGATCCTTCAATAAAAGTGGCATTGTCCAAAGGTGCCGGATCAGCACATTATAATAATTATTCCCAATGGTTGAAAAAAATAAATCCTGAAATTGAGTATGTTGACTTGTATAATCTTCCGCCGGATTCGGCTATTATAATCATGAAAGAATGCTCCGGTTTGGTTCTGACCGGCGGACCTGACGTGCATCCCGGAGAATATAACAGGGTTGAGGACACGGCACGATGCTCAATCGATGTCTACAGAGACACACTCGAATTTCAATTAATTAATATCGCCAAGGCCAAAAAATTGCCGATTCTCGGAATATGTCGAGGTGAGCAAATTTTAAATGTTGCATACGGTAAGAACTTAGTCGTAGATATACCCGAAGATTGGGTAGATTCTTTTGTTACACATCGTTGTGAGGATTCCGAAAATTGTTTTCATGATATCTACGTTGCTCCAAAATCTCAATTAGCAGAAATATGTGGTCAGAATCTCGGATCAGTTAATACTAATCATCATCAGGCAGTGAAAGACTTAGCTGATGTATTTGTAGCCTCTGCATGGTCCCAAGACGGGATAATCGAAGCGTACGAGTGGAAAAATCCCGAAGGTAAGCCTTTTTTAATGGCAGTGCAATGGCATCCGGAAAGAATGGATTTTAACAGCCCGTTTTCTGAGCCGATCGGAAAAGCCTTTCTCGAAGCTGTAAAAAACACAATTATTAAGAAAAATTAATGTAAATGACGGCAAACATAAAAAATAATAATAATTCATAATTGTAGTAATAAATGTGACATGTCTGTGGTTCGAAATTTGGGTGTAAAAAGACAATATGATCTACGAAAATATTATTAATATTCAGTATATTGGATACAGTGACGTGCTGCATTATTAATAAATATCGTGTTTGAGAAAAACAAACACATTGTAACATTTTTGTAATTTTCGTGTTAGTGTATTGAGTGTAAACTCTATATTTTAATAATATGTCCATATTTTAACAGATAAGAGCGCAATTTCAATTTATGAACCGGAAAGGTCTTATGAGAGTGATTAACGGAACAGTTTCAACAGATGAAATAAAAAGAATGAAAGTTTGGCCCGTACCCGAAAGTTTTTCAAAGGAAATTCCTAAAAAAGGAACTAACGGTTCTTTTTGGGAAGATCGAGGAGACAGAAGGCACTGCGGGGTGGATATTTATGCTCCGATAGGCGCGCAAGTTGTTGCCGTTGAAAGCGGAATGGTTGTTGACAAAGGTGTTTTTACCTCTCCGGAACAGTTCAGTAATTGGAAAACTACTAATTTTGTAATTATTAAGACCCCTCAAAAAGTCATTGTTAAGTATGCCGAACTTGGCGAAACGTTCGTTAATATCGGTGATTATGTTTCTGAAAATCAATTATTGGGATTTGTTGGTTCCGTCGTCGATAAAACTGAGATCACATACAGTGACCCGTTTTATGTGCAGGAATTAGCCGATAATGATACTATCAGCATGTTGCATATAGAATGTTATAAAGCTCCTGTGACTCAGGTACAACCTTATTTAGCCGGGAATTATTTTGGTGAGCGACGTCCTATTTCTCTGCTTGATCCCGGATTATACTTGCGAGGAGTCGCAAAGATTGCACCCGCTAAATCTGAAATGGGATAATCAAATCCTGATATCGGTTTGAATCAAGAATCTCTTTAACTCATTACCTATTGTAGACATGTTTCCGCTCCCGATGTGATCCGCGTTGTTACGCCTCAGAATCGAAAAGAACAATCGTAAATTTATCGTCTTATTAACTCTAAAATCAGCGTATAATAATGCTTTGAAGCCATCTCCGTACATTGCGGGGATTGACATATAACCTCGTCCCTTATACTCGAATTGCCAAATTGCAGAAGAATAACTGTCAGTAGAGAACAAAGAAAAACGTCCGCCGATTTCAGCAAATTTGTTAATATCCCAAGAAAGTTCCGCAAATCCTGCTGTCCCGAATTCTTCCGGGAGGTATTTATCGAAATTAATATACGCCGATTCAATTCGCGCGCGGAGTTTCAAACTGCGATTAAAATTATGAATTGTCTCCAATCTGACAGACGTACGCTTCCTTTGAAATATATCATATATCTTTTCTTCATTTTTCTCAGCATCAGTTTTAGTCTCGAATCTAACACGACCGACAGCGATTGTCTTTTTGGAAAACTTATGCCTCAATTCGCTGAAAACATCAATACCGACAGTATTGGCCGGCACAAAGTATGTTCGATCAAAACTCCCGAATACATCAACATACGCAGTAAAAAGTGTTTTCTTATTGATTTTATACTCCATGCCTGTATAAAGACCGGTTTCATTGGCAGCATAAGACGCTTCCCCGAAATTGTGTCCGAAGGGAGAGCGGAATTTTGAAGCGTATGACCTGAAATTCATCGCCAAATCAATATCCTTTGTAGATAACTGACCGCTGATTCTAACAGCCTTATTTCCTTGGGCATCATTGGAAAGTTCTGCGGCAATCGTCATATCATCAAAGTCTTTAAATGCATATATCGAACTGAGCAACCCTGACTCTCCTCGGAAAGCAGTGCTTGAGGAACTCTTGATATAGCGTGTATATTGAAGATAAAGATTGCTGAGACCAATTGTCAAGGCGCCTTGTTTATATTCGACAATCCCGCCGCCGGACGTTTCGTAGACATTATATCTCTTTGATATTTCACTTGAAGTACGATAATAACCGCTTCGATATATCGAACTGATCAAGTCCTCTTCCGGAACAACTCTGCCCGATATATCAGCTGATGAATACCAAAGAGTTGCGTCAATTATTGAAGTTTTGCCAATATTGAATTGTCGCTGAGCTCCTATTCCTCGAAAATATTTATTATCAATTGAGGAATTGTATGGTCTGAGCCCCCTGCCTTTGGCAGTTGTCGGAGATATTACATTGGCTCCTTTGCGAGCTCCGAAAGCTTTCCATAATATATTACCCAATCCGCTCTCTACTGAAAAATTCCCGACGATCAGTTTTGTGTCGTTCAATTCAGTTTGTAAATATCCGCTGAGAAAATCTGCAGCGTAAACTTCGCCAAAATCTTTATCCGTAAGCAAACATGCGGAAAAATATGAATTTTGATATTGAAAGCGTTGATAATAGTCCGTTTCATCTCCGATAAATTTCTCCTCCTCAATCCCCTTGATTTTATTGAGTTTGCCCTTATATCTCAGGCGTGCCTTAAACTCAGATTTTTTCTCTTTTCTCGGATAGATATGGCTGCAATGCTTTAAAAGATATATTTGAGCTCGAGACAAATTGAGTGTTGTGGCGATCATATCATAAGACAGAAACGTAGAATCCTGCACCATATAGATAATATCTCTGGCTTCCCGCGTCGAGAAACCCGGAATTTGCAA
>JAQIDA010000268.1 GCA_027858275.1 Candidatus Kapaibacterium sp.
CTCTTGACCGAAGGGATGACCCTCCTCGCACGCATATTCGCTTTTTATTTTGACTTTTCAAAGAACTTTTACATCAATGTTGTTCGCTAACTTTTAATATACAAGGGATGACATGATTATAGAACTTCACTCGTTATAATCCGTCTTAAATCCCGAAGGGATGACATAATAATCAGTCTATCCAATCAAATAAATGCTTGTTATCATGCTCAATTTCAAATTTTTGTAATAATTCCAAATATTCTTCCCGAAATGAGCGTTTAGTATGATGTGATTCTTGATTTTTAATATATTGGAATACTGTTTCTACTTGTGAATGGGCATAAGAGAAAGCAGAATATCCTTCTTGCCATGAGAATTTGCCTCTCACATATTTATTCTCATTAATAAAATTACATGAATTATTTTTGACATCTCTGATCAAATCTGAAATACGCATTGAGGGTTTTAATCCTAAGAACAGATGGACATGATCTTTCACACCGTTAATGATGATTGGTTTTTGTTTTTTAGCTATTATGATTCCTGCCATATATTTAAACAGATCGTCTCGCCATGCTTTTTGTAAAAGATTTTGTCTGCCCTTTACCGCAAAAACAACTTGGATGTATATTTGTGAAAATGTACCCGGCATAATATGTCACCCTTTCAGGGTTTAAATACAATTCTCATTCTGTTTTCTATAATCATGTCACCCCTTCGGGGTTCTTAGACAATTCTCACAGACAAAACAATAGATTAGGAATCACAATAAAATTCGGAATTATATTAAATCCGTTTTCACTCGTTTGATATTCGCTCCGAGAGAAACTAATTTTTCCTCGATCGAATCATATCCGCGGTCTATGTGATAAACTCGAAGTAATTCCGTTGTGCCTTCGGCCACGAGTGCTGCAAGCACCAGCGACGCGCTGGCTCTGAGATCAGAAGACATTACTGTTGCGCCGGACAATTGTTTTCCGCCGCGAATTATCGCGCTGTTGTCTGTCAGTTCTATTTTAGCTCCGAGTCGCTGCAACTCCGGAACGTGTTTGAATCTGTCGCGATATACATTGTCGGTAATTCTTGAATCACCTTTAGCTCTTAGCATCAGGGCCATCCATTGAGCCTGAACGTCTGTAGGCATTCCGGGATATACGGAAGTTGTCATATCGGACGGGATCGGGTCCTTATCCATTTCTACGACTATATTGTTGTTGTTCACATCTATTGTGCACCCTACTTCTTCAAGTTTTGCTACTACCGCAGTCAGATGATAGGGATTGACATTTTGCAATTCTATTTTTCCGCCGGTCATTGCAACCGCAATCATATATGTTGCCGCTTCGATTCTGTCAGGGATAGTTTCCTCGTCAACCGGGTGAAGCTCGTGAACACCTTCGATTTCCAGCATTGTAGTGCCGATGCCGTTAATCTTTGCTCCCATTTTTACGAGCATTCTCGCAAGGGCTGTTATTTCCGGTTCAATCGCTGCGTTGGTCAGCAAGGATGTGCCTTTGGCGAGAACTGCCGCCATCATCACATTGCCTGTAGCTCCCACACTCGATATATCAAAATGGAATTTTGCACCGTGCAATTGTTTTGCTTTTGCCATGATATAGCCTTTTTCGACATCGACTTTAGCGCCGAGGCGTTCAAGACCTTTCAAATGCAAATCAACGGGACGAGGTCCCCAAGCACAACCGCCGGGTAATGATACCTTAGCTTGTCCCCAACGCGCCAGAAGCGGGCCGAGCACATAGAAAGACGCGCGCATTTTCTTGACATGCTCATAAGGAGCTTCGAAACTCGAAAGATTCGTTGAGTCAATAAAAAGGTCGTTGCCGTTCAATTCACAAAATGATCCCATAGATCCGAGCAGTCGGGACATGGTCCAAACATCGCGCAGATTGGGAGTATTCGTAAGGTGATAGGCTCCGGGAGCCAGTATTGTTGCGGGCATAATCGCGAGCGATCCGTTTTTTGCCCCTGAAATTTTTACTCTTCCGGCCAACTTGTGGCCGCCTTCGATAACAAATTTATCCATTTTGTATTCACTATGTTTGAGAAACAATGCTGCACTGCAAATTTAAGTTAAATTATCGAAAGATCAAACCCTTGCGGCAATTTATTTTTCTGTAATAAGCTGATAATACAGCTTTCCGGAACGAAACCGATATTCAGAGAAAACACAGATCAATCCACACCCTGAATATATTTGATCATTATCGGATGATATGCTTTGATAACTTTGCTGAGTCTTCCCTTATGTTTTATCTTTTTCCCAAAGACTTTTCGAGCTGATTCCAAAGGGTATATTTTGCTGTCGTCCATGCTCAGAGTGTCATCCGGGATAATTAGAAAATCAGATGCTATTTTTTCTATGCTTACAATTCTCGTCGGATTTTTGAAATTATTAAAACCATATTTTTTGTTCAGATCATTTAGCTCTTTAGCAAGTTCCGGCTCGCCGAGACTGATCCCGCGATATTTCCCGTCCTTTTTCTCGACTCTTAATAATGACCTATATTCAGAATTTATACTGACGGCAACTTTCAGGAGTCCGTTCGGCCGCCATGCTTTTTCCGGCGGCAGATATTGCACGGGTGACAAATCGGGAATTGGCGTAAGTATCTGAAACACTGTTCCTAATTCAACTTTATCAAACTGTTTTCTGTCTGTAAAACCGTATTGATGTTCCTCTCCGACAGGAATAATTGTGATTATTTTTTTTAGATCGGCTTTTAATTCTCCGCTGATTATATCAGAGCTGATTAATTTGGGAACAACAACTTCAGTCTCCTCTGCCAAAAGGATAAATGCCGAAACAAGGATGATAATTAAACTCAGTATGATCTTCTTCACAAGAATAGCTTTTAACAGTTCATAAACATAATATTAAGAAGACACGAATTAATTGCTGAATTGTTGAATGAGTCTGCAATCATAAGCTCGGAAGCCGGAATCAAAAATAATTTTGAAATATATCGCCAAGTATAGAAAAGTTTTGTTAAATTACTGATCAGATTCATTTGTTTTTTTATCAACGACTTGAAATAATTATGAAACGAATACTATACACTGCTCTCATTATATTCCTGGCAACAGGCTTTTTCACGGATACAGCGGCACAATTCCAAACGGCACAGAAGAAGAATTTTGCTATGGACGCGCTGTGTTTTAAGTCTGATATTGACTCAATCGGTCGAACGGACATATTTATTTTGCTTCCTTACGAATCGCTGTCATTCAAACGCCGAGGAGATTCCTATCGAGCAAAGTTCTCAATGGAATTGTCATTGTTTGATTCGGACGGGAACAAAGTCGCCGGCAAAATATTCAAGAAACAAATTCTCGCGGATAAGTATTTTGAAGCTCAGGGCGGCAGCGGTAATTTTGTCAGTATTGTCCACTCATTTGACACTAAAGCCGGCAAATATGAAGTTCTCGCCAAATTAGAGGATAAGTTTTCTTTAACGAATTCTATGGAGTCACGCACGGTCAATATCGTGGATTTTTCTGTTTATCCGTTTTCGATGAGTGCTGTTTTGTTGGTCAGTTCGATTGAGGAAACTGAGGGCAGACACAAGATAACCCCGCACATATCCGACAATATCGGCAATCTGCGAAACGGTTTTTTTATTTTCTTTGAGACCTATAACTTCAACGGGCCTGACAGTGCTGATTTTGTTTATGAATTCCGATCAAAAACCGGGGAACTAATATATAAAAGTGACAAAGTCAGAGATAAAAACATTGATGATACCGGCAGACATTTTATAAAAATCAACTTGCCGGGAACTTTTCCTCCGGGCGAATATATTCTCAAACTCATTGCCTTGAAGCATGACGCGCCGGACAATTATTCTGAAGTTGACTTTCTCGCCGCAGCGGAACGTTCGATCAAGAACTATCGCAAAATCTCGGGATTTCTTGTAGATGATTTGGATAAGGCGATTGAGAGACTGCAATACGTGGCGGATTCGGATTTAATCGACGCAATGACTGAAGAGAAAAGTGCTGCGAAAAAACAGGATATGTTCGATAAATTCTGGAAGGAATTGGACCCGACGCCTCATACAGATCGCAACGAAGCTATGGAAGAGTATTTCGGGAGAATCTTCGTTGCAGAGAAAATGTTTAAAACTCAAGCCGGCGGATGGCGGTCGGATATGGGAATGACCTTTGTCATAATGGGCAATCCCATTAACAAGACTCAGCGAAGAAGCGGGAACGGAATGTCATTATATGAAGTATGGACATATTCAAATCAACGTGAAGTGATTTTTGTCGACCGATCCGGGATTGGTGATTTCAGGCTCAGTCAATCGAGTTGGATGCCGGATAAATATAGGTATGAGAAATTATAATTGCCGGAACGTAGAGTTAGAATTTTTGGGGCGACATTAAATCAGAGTTGAATATTATTCATTTCTCTCATTTTTCTCTGCGCTTCCTTAATTATCGCATCAACTTCTTCACGTGTCGCGGATGACGGTATATTGATCGGATCGGAGTATTCTATTTCAATTTTCGCGAACGGAAGAGGCAGTTTAAATTTATCCCAGCTCTTTTCGAAAATCTTCTCACTGCTGTTCTTTACTGAGCATAAATACAGAGGCGCGCCGCTTCTCATCGCGGCAACAACTGCTCCGGCTTTAAATTCATAGATAGGACCTCGAGGACCGTCGGGAGTCATCAACAGATAATGTTCTTTGGCAGCTTCTGTTGCATTATCCAGTACTTCCTTTCCTCCTTTAGATGAAGAACCTCGTATCAAAGTGAATCCCCATTTTTCGAGCAGGTCGGATAATATCTGACCGTCTTTGCTCATGCTGACAACTGCGCGCGGATTTTTCCCGGAGAACACTTTCCAAGCGGGTAGCATCTGACCGTGCCAAAAGACCACTACAGCCGGCGAGTCAGGTACTCCTTTGACCTTGATTCTCCATGTCGAGGCAAGAAGCCTGAACAGGTTTACTGCTATATTTTTTTTTATATTCATTTGCTTTTTTTCTGTCTTTAAACTTTCCGGAAACCTTGCCGAAGGTGAAGAAACCTTCGGAAGGTACGGCTGTTCTATTTTGTTACGACAAACTTTCCGCTTCCGGCAAGTGTGCCCTCGCACATAATGCGATAAAGGTAAACACCCGAAGAAAAACCCGACAAACTCACCACATTTTCCAAACTATAAAGAAGACTACCCTCATACATGCTCTTGCCTTGTATATCGACTATTTGCAGTTTGTATCTCCTGTGGTTCTCGTCTGTGATGTTTATTGTTATGTGTTCCGGCGTTTGTTTTATATCAAATTTTACGTTTTGGAATTCGTTTTCTTGGACTGATACGTCGTCTTCGTAGCGGTAGATGCCGCCGGCAATTGAAGAAACTATTGGTGTTTGCCCCGCCATCGCGACTCTTACAGTGATTGTTTCTACTAAGTCTTCGGGCAGATCTGTATGATAAAACCAACTTTCTCCGCCGTCAGTTGTCTCCATGATCTTGCCCCAACTTCCTACTGCCATACCATGTTTCTCATCCGAAAACGAAATTTTTGTTGTGGGAAAAGTATCCTCAATTAATTTTTCATGAATTATTTCCCAATGTTTCCCTTTATCGCTTGTCTTCCATACTATATCAGAAGAAACTACACCTTTACCGTATTCCTGTCCTCCGCAGGCGAAACCTAAGGTGTCATTAACAAAACATACATCATAAATTGTTTTGGGTTCTTCATCAGGCGGTATTTCCCAAGGTGTATTATAATCAGACCATGTTTCGGTTTCAATATTAAATTTTACAAATGCGTCTTTATTGCGATACTCTTTTTTTATTATTACATGAGCGGAATCTATGAAATACAAAGGTGCTCCGGCTTTATCATACTCACCTTTATCGAGATCGAGAGTTTTATATGTTTTCCAACCGTTAGTTGTATAAAATAAATTATCATAAGAAATAATACAACCTATATTTTGATTATACATCGTTAATCCAAAAATCCATCCGTTATAAGATTCTCCGTTTTCTTCCAGATTTGTTCGCTTAAATGTTTTGCCACCGTCTGTACTAACATCAACAAAATAATCTTCTGAATATGTCATAAATATATTTGATGTATCGAGTACAAAACAACGACTAATCTCTATCAATTTGTCATAATAATCTTCGTAAATTGCATTCCATGAGTTACCTTGGTCTGTAGATTTATATATCCTGTTAGCTCTGCCTAATACGTCATTTGTAAAAGCATAACAATTGTTGCTGTCTAAACATTGTAATGTTTTTATATATTCACTTTTGATATAATGTTTCTGAACCCATTCTTTGGCTGAAATATTTGTTGATACAAACATCAATATTAGAATTATTAACTTTTTCATTAGAATCTCTTTTCGTAAATCATAAGATGAAAGCTAAGCTAATCAAAAAACAGTTATTTCCAAAATTTCCACCAAGGTTTAGGCTCGAAAGGTTGAACCTCTTTTTCAATATTCCAAAAAGTTGTATCGAATTCCGCATTTAGATAGTCTTTGGTCAAAGTGTGTCCGTATGGATAGAGTCCGTCTTCAAGTCCGTTTTGAAATCTTTTGATTAGCCTGAGTCCGGGTTTGCAAATAGTGCCGTCCGGAAATTTCACAGAATAATTTATTTCGGATTGAGGATCTTTGTCATTTGTTATCAAGACGGAATTCGGAACGTTTTTCAACAGAGTGATTGCAATATAGCTCGAGATTGCAAACATTAAGGGCCCAAAATGTTTAGCAAGTCTGCCTTTGGCGATTAGATCCCCGTCTTTTGAGTATCTCTGAAAAAAAATATCCAATCCGATGAAACTCTCGATAGTATAATCCAAAGTGCAGTCTTCTTCTTCAAACGCCTTTACCAGCCAATCTGCTTGAGTTCTGATATCTTCTTTTAGTGTTCCCATTTTCCTGTTTTCTGTAATTTAAGTTGTTTGAGATTCTTCATACCAAACGGATATATGCAGAAGAGTTTGTGCAAAACTTCCCCCGCATGCGGATTGTTTGATTTCTATGATATTTATATCAGGATGCCGGACAAGCCAAGTATTGACTTCTTCTTCTAATCCTGATATCTGTTTAGAACCGCTTTCACCGAATAATTTCATTTTCATCTGATGCCTTTTGGTATAAGTTTTGAATGTACGAATCGACAGATATCAAAATAAGCAAAAGGCAGGAGTAATAATGTGTTTTTTTTTATGAGCTAAAATTAAAATATTATTCATAGTTTATGATTGCTTAGATAGGGATTGTGTGCGACGACAGTTTAGAGACACACATTTTCTTGTGCTTATATTCAGAAAGTTCGGCAACAAAATGTCAAATAAAATATATAGAACAGGAATCGATATAGGTTCCACAACAATTAAGGCTGTAATTACTAATTCCCTCAAGGAAATTGTATTTACGGATTACAGGCGCCATATCGGGAAAATCAGCGATGCATTGTTGGACCTGTTGGCTGATGCCGAAAGAAAGATCGGAGACAAAACATTGAGCCTTGCCGTAACAGGCAGCGCGGGGATGGGACTTTCCGAAAAATATGATATTCCTTTTGTTCAGGAGCTGATCGCCTCGGCAGAGTTCAGTGTAAAATCTTATCCTGAAATAAAAACATTGATCGATATCGGCGGGGAAGACTCCAAAATTATTTTCTTCAATGAACATTCCGCTCCGGATATACGCATGAACGGCACTTGCGCCGGAGGTACGGGATCATTTATTGATCAGATGGCCGATCTCCTGAATATCACATTGCCGGAGCTGAATCAGCTTGCGGGCGAGTATAAAGAGATACATCCTATTGCTTCCCGTTGCGGAGTTTTTGCCAAAACAGACGTGCAGAATTTGCTGAGCCGTGAAATTCCGCGAGCGGATGTGGCGGCTTCAATCTTTCATGCGGTTGCGCTGCAAATAAAAAATTCATTGCTTCGCGGATTCGATGCTTTGCCCAAAGTTGTTTTTTCCGGCGGACCTCTTACATTTTTATCCAATTTGCGCTTGGCAGTACTTCGTGTTTTCGAATTCGATGAGTCTGACATATTGCATCTTGATGCACCGGAGCTGTTGCCGGCATCGGGAGCGGGCGTAGTTGATGACGGCGGGAGACTCGAAACAACAATTGGGAATTTGCGCGACAGGATATTGAATAAAGGCAAGAAATTGGTGTCGAAGGACCAACCGATTGATCCTTTGTTTGCCAACAAGGTCGAAGCTGACGCGTGGATGAAACAAAAACATTCAGTAAAAGCTGAGAGAATTGATCTGAAGGAATTGCACAACAGGAGCAGTTATCTCGGTGTTGACTCAGGCTCAACTACTACAAAAATTGTTCTTATGGATGAGCAGGGGCGCATTGCTTATACATTCTACGGAAACAACGGCAGTGACCCGATCGGAACTGTCAAAAACGGACTTTCCGAATTGCGAGACAGATGTTTTGCCGGGAAAATTAAGCTCAATATAATAAAAAGCGCGGTGACCGGCTACGGCGAAGATTTGATTAAATCCGCTTATGATATGGATTACGGTATTGTCGAAACAATTGCTCACTACAGTGCCGCCAAAGTTTTTGATAAAGATGTCAGCTTCATCCTTGATATAGGCGGGCAGGACATGAAAGCTATATTTGTCAAAGACGGGATTATCAAAAACATTGAAATCAACGAAGCATGTTCATCGGGCTGCGGTTCGTTTATAGAAACTTTTGCGAATTCAATGAATTATCCTGTTGAAAAATTTGCTGAAATCGCCTGTGAATCATCAGATCCTTGCGATCTCGGCACACGCTGCACAGTGTTTATGAATTCGAAAGTCAAGCAATCTTTCCGAGAGGGTTCGGGTGTTGATGATATCTCGGCAGGTTTGGCGTATTCTGTGATTAACAATTGTCTGCACAAAGTATTAAAAATATTTGATAAATCCATACTCGGAGATCATATTGTCGTCCAAGGCGGTACGTTTAAAAACCCTGCTGTTCATCGTGCGTTCGAAAAAGTTCTCGGCACTGAAGAAGTATTATGCCCGGATATTTCTGAATTAATGGGTGCTTATGGTTCAGCTTTGACAGCTCGTGAGTTCGGCAAACAGGGCAAACCGTCTGAAGGTAAGATGCGAAATGTGGAATCAATTGACGATATCGGTCATTACAAAGTGAAATATATTCACTGCAAGGGCTGCGAAAATCTCTGCACTGTCAGTAAGCTTGTTTTTGAAAACGGCAATTCATTCTTTACAGGAAATCGTTGCGAAAACATTTTTACAAACAACGGCGAAAAAGTAGAAAAGGGCTTCAATATGCCCGAATATAAATATAATCTCTTATTTGACAGAGCTGTAAAACCTAAGGGCAAACCCTTGCTCAGATTGGGTGTTCCGCGGGCTCTGAATATATATGAGGATTTCCCGTTTTGGGCAAAATTATTCACCGAATCCGGAATTGAAATTGTCCTTTCGGGCAGATCGAACGCTGAACTTTGTGACAAAGGCGCCGGAACAGTCATGTCAGACAATATCTGCTTTCCCGCAAAATTGGCTCACGGCCATATTTTTGATTTAATTGAACGTGGAATTGACAGGATATTCTATCCTATGGTGACTTTTGCAAAGGATGAATATGATGATGTGAACAATTGTTTTAACTGTCCGGTTGTGACGGGTTACCCTGATGTGATCCGAAGCTCGATAGATCCGGTTCATAAGTACGGAGTTGAATTCGATTCACCTAATTTTACTTTCAAAGATGAAAAATTATTGCGTCGCAATTGCAAGGATTATCTCTTGTCACTCGGCGTTCCCAAAAAGAAAATTAATAAAGCGATTGACGCGGCTATTGCGGCACAGAACGAATTCAAAAGAGCAATTTTGGCCAAAGGCGACGAAGTATTAACTGCTGCCGAAAAAGAAGGCAGAAAAATTCTGTTGTTTGCCGGGAGACCTTATCATATCGATCCTTTGGTGCATCACGGTTTGCCGGGTATCAGCACTGAATTCGGTGTGGACGTACTGACAGAAGACTCCATGCCATTTGACAAACACGACAGTTTGTTCGACAGTGCCGTATTGACTCAGTGGGCATATCCGAACAGATTGTATAAATCCGCAAAACAATCCGCACGGCGCAAAAGTACGGAGTTTGTTCAATTAAACAATTTTGGCTGCGGTCCGGACTCAATCGCGATAGATGAGTTAAAAGAAATATTAGAATCATATAACAGAAATTTCAATTTGCTTCGTATCGACGAACATTCAAGTACGGGATCGTTGAAATTGAGAATTCGCTCATTAATCGAATCTCTGAAATTGAAAGACGAGGACGATCCTGAATTATGTAAATATCAGGGGCGAACGACAACAAAAGTATTTGAAAAAGGCGACAAAGGGATGACGATTCTCGCACCGTTTTTCTCTCCATTCCATTCGGGCTACTTATCCGCTCCTTTCACTGAGATGGGCTACAATGTAGAAACATTGCCTCAGTCAGACAATTTGACTATCGAGACAGGCTTGAAATATGTTAATAATGAAATTTGCTATCCGGCGATCCTCACGATCGGGGATTTGATAAAAGCTCTGAAATCCGGGAAATACGATCTTGAAAATACTGCCGTAATGTTAAGTCAATCCGGCGGGCAGTGCCGAGCTTCAAACTATGTATCATTGCTCAAAAAAGCACTTGTAAAAAACGGTTATAAAGATATTCCGGTTGTCGGTTTGTCAATTACCGGTGGAAATATGAATGAACAGCCCGGTTTTATTATGGATAAAGGGAAATTCATAAAATCCGGTGTTTTAGGAATTATGTACGGCGATTGTTTGCAGGATATGTATTATTCAACAGCCCCGCGTGAAATTAACAAAGGCGACAGCGCCGCTCTTGTCAGCAAGTATGACCATGCGGTTATTAAGAGTATCGGCAAAGGTGACACAAAAAAAATAATTGAGATTCTTACAGAGGCTGTCCGAGAATTTAACGCTGTTGAAGTTGAGGAAAAAGAGCTGCCCGTTGTCGGAGTTGTCGGTGAAATTTATGTAAAATATAACCCTGTCGGCAATAGAGGTTTAGTAAATGAACTGGTAAATTCGGGAGTGGAAGTAGTGATGTCTCCTTTGATCGGGATGTTTTCGCAATGGTTTGTTAATGCTGAATTGAAAAAAGGATTACATCTTGAACGTAATTTGGCATCAAGAATTATGGCAAAAGGTTTTGAGAAAATATTCAATAATGTTGGGGAAAAATTTGAAAATGCTATGAAAGTGTTTCGATATTACCGTTCGCGACACAACATACACGAGATTGCCGCAAATGCCGAAAAAGTAATGGATATGTCAGATCATTATTACGGTGAAGGTTGGCTGATTGCCGGTGAGGCTATAGCATTTGCCGAAGAAGGTATCAAAGATGTTCTCTGTGTGCAACCCTTCGGATGTATTGCGAATCATATTGTGGCTCGCGGTATAGAGCGCAATTTGAAAAAACATAAACCTGAATTAAACATGCTGTTTCTTGATATTGACCCAGGAGTCAGCGAAGTGAATTTGCATAACAGAATGCACTTGCTTGTGAAAAATGCCAAAGAAAATATCAACGGTAACGGTATTCGAGGCTCGCATATAAATTTGGAGCAAAAAAAATCTCAAACGACTGAAGTCATTGACGAGAAGGAGCCTGAGCCTGTAAAAATTCCTGATTAAAACGCTGCATCAGAAATTTTTTCAATAGAAGAATACATAATGAGTATATTCAGCGGCTTGAAAAAGTCGCTAAATATTCTAATGTTTAAGAAGACAATAATAATTCTGTCAATATGAGATAAATACTATGAAACAATTTCTAATTTTTTGCTTTATGCTTTTTGTGGCAACACAAATCAATATCAGCGCTCAGTCTTACTCCCAATCCGAGCTTCCTGACATTCTTCGGGCGGATTACGACTCGCGAATTGAGTTCAAGGATAACCTGAATATAACTTGTTCGCGTGCCGGCAAAGGCATTAAAATCCTAGCTGACGATGCAAGCAATATTATCAGACGCCCTTATGATGTCCTGTCTTACGATCTGAATATGGATTGGACCGGACCGTTGACAGCGACGGATGTAGATTCAAACAACAGATTTTATTTCGGCAGAAATTTAATAACCGTTCGTATTGACTCGGCTGATTTAACAGAAATTGAATTTGATGCTGTTTATATCGAAATTCAAAAAGTAGAAGTTAACGATATTTTGCTTGATGAAACTCCTGCAGTAATAGATCAAATAGTTACAATTCCTTTGCCTGAGAACACATTGTCCGGCGATATTGTAAAAATTAAAATTTCGTACAAACATATAGGAACAGAAAACACAGGGTTTTTCCTTTATAAAGAGGGAAGCGTCAATGAATATTTCGAAACCGGTGACAGCTCTATAGTGGAAGCAAGACTTGCCTATACAATGAGCGAACCTATGAACGCTCGAAAATGGATGCCCTGTAATGACGCTTCATATGACAAAGCGAAGGCTTCAATCAGCGTTATGGTTCCGAAAGAGTTCAACGTTGCTTCAAACGGATTGCTTCAAGACATTATTCACTTTGATGATGACAATGACATTTACGTTTGGTCAGACACAACACAGATTGCTACATACTTAATGTCCGCAAACGCTTCAAAATTCGCTGAGCATACAGAATATTATCATCGAGTTTCAAATCCGGAAGACTCTATCCCTGTGTCATATTATATGTGGGAAAATGATTATCAAGATACAACAGAAGACGAAAGCAGCTATGATGCTGAATTCGCGTATCGTAACACAGTCAGAATGATGGAGTTCTTCTCGGAAAAATATGTAGAGTACCCATTCAACAAATACGGACATGTAACAGTTCAGCCTTTCGATTACGGCGGGATGGAGCATCAGACTTTAACAACTTTGATACGTTCGGTAATCAGGAAAAGACACCCCGATCAGAGTTGGTCTCGAGACTGGAATAATCAGATGATTATCGCTCATGAATTGGCTCATCAATGGTTGGGAGACTATATCACAGCCGCCACTTGGAATGACTTATGGATTAACGAAGGCGGAGCCGTTTACAGCGAAGTTCTCTGGGTAGGCAATGATTATGGCGAAACCGGATATAACAACCATCTGGCCGGCAAATGGCGCGGGTATATGTACAATTGGAAGGGTGAAAACGTCGGGCTTCAAAGACATGCCATATATGACGCCCCTTACAACAACCTTTTCGATTACGGAATTACATATTGCAAAGCAGGCTGGGTTTATCACATGCTTAGTTCGATGCTCGGTGAGGAGCAATTTTTGACAACTCTGCGCGGCCTGATGGAAGCATATAAATATCAAAGTTTGGAAACATATCAATTCCGTGATTATTTTAAATCGCAGAACCCGGATCCTTTCATTGACTTCGATACTTTTTTCGATCAGTGGATATTTAATGCAGGACATCCGGTTTATGAACTTAGCGGTAACTCACAATGGCACGAAGGAAGCCGTTGGGTTATGACTTTGAACGTAAATCAAGTGCAAGAAGCCGCCGGCAAAGTTTTGGAAGTCTATCAAGTACCTTTGACTATTAATTTCTATCAC
>JAQIDA010000341.1 GCA_027858275.1 Candidatus Kapaibacterium sp.
GTCTTGAATAATGTTTATATTCAATGTAGCTCTTTCGAGAGTAAGCAAACTTTTTCTGTTTTTTTATTATTAACAATAAACAGGTGCAGATATGAAGTTGTTCCTCATCGTTTTAATAGCTGTTTTTTTTGGTTCATCAAATCTTTCTGCGTTTACGGGTAACGGAAGCGGCACTGAATCTGATCCCTATCAAATCACAAATGTAGAGCAATTATAAGAGATGTCTGATGAGCTTGATGCTCATTATATGCTGATGAATGATATTGATGCGTTGGAGACAAAGGATTGGAACGAGGGGAAAGGGTTTGATCCAATAGGGGATTATGACAGAGAGATTGATTCTATTGGGTTTATGGGTGGTCTTAACGGAAACGGACACACAATAAATGAACTGTTTATTAATCGAGTAACTGAGAATAATGTTGGGCTGTTTGGCTGTATTTATGAGGACGGGAATGTTCGCGACGTTTTTCTTAACAATGCAAATATCAAAGGAGCCGTAAGTGTTGGGCTGTTTGCTGGGACAATACGTACAAAATTTGCTGACATCTGGATTGAGAACTGCCACAGCGAAGGTACTGTTGAAGGTGCGGCACGTATTGGCGGGTTTTGTGGGGAGACGTATGCCTTTCTCGGTGAAATTGTGATTAATAATTGCAGCAGTATCGCTAATGTTAGTGGTAATAATGCCGTTGGAGGATTTTCAGGGAAGAATGATGGAAACGGAGACTCTGTTAACATCAGATTCTGCAGCAGTAATTGTGTCGTTTTTGGAGTTGATCCGGGGCAAAAAAGTATAGGTGGTTTTTCCGGATATGATCAGGCTGCTTTTGGTGAAGTAAATATTCAACAGTGTATCAGTACAGGTTCTGTTAAAGGTGATGATCGTGCCGGTGGATTTATAGGAAGTTGTTTGCGCATCACATATATTAATTGTGCAAGTTTGTGTTCGGTTGAGGGTATCGGACACATCGGCGGTTTTGTCGGAAAAATCGTTGCTATCAACGTTCCTTTTCCCTCATTGTTAATGAATTGTTACAGTATTGGATCAGTTAAAGGATCTTTTAATGTTGGTGGATTTTGTGGTATTATTGAAGCCGACGAAAAAGATGATATTAAATATTCCTACTTTGATAATGAAACATCAGGAAAAGAAATAAGCGACGGCGGAACCGGCAAAACTACAGCCCAAATGAAAACACGAAGTACATTCGAAACATGGGACTTTGATAATATTTGGGATATTGACCCTGAAATAAATAATGGCTATCCGTTTTTGAGATGCCTTCCGACAGTATCCGTTGATGAACTTATCAGTTCGCAGATAAAGAAATTAGAAATTTATCCTAACCCGGCTCGAGATCAGATACAAATTGTATTTGAGGAAGAATCCGCGATCATTTCTTTAGTTGAAATATCCGATCTTTCCGGGCGACTCATTCTAACTTCAAAGACTGATCGAATAGATGTTTCCCTGCTGAGCAGCGGGATTTATTGGGTTTCTGTTGAGTCTGACGGAGAAATTTATTCCACAAAATTGATTGTTGAAAAATAGATAATATTTCCCAATTCCCGAAACAAATTTTTTTCCGCCTCTCAAAGGAGGCTGTCTCATAAATCAAATTAAAAAAACTGTGTTCTGGACATCAGATGGAATCCACTCAAGAAAGTGGAATCCATCACAGGATAACTATCACTATTTTTATTATGTTGTTTCTAACGTGATTTAATTCTTCGATGGATTCCACTTTCTTCAGTGGATTCCATCTGAGAAAAGCCGAAAATAATGACTTATTTCTCTTCTTTATATCCCGGGATATTCAGCTTCGAGAATCTTTCTAATATCTCGTCGATCCGTTTCGATCCGATATTTCCGACCGTATGTTCTCGTACCGAGACAGTTCCTTCTTCAATTTCCTTTTTACCAAGAATCAGCGAAAACGGAATTTTCATTTGTTCTGATTCCGCTATCTTACGATTGATTTTTTCGCTTCTGTAATCAGCCGTGACTCTGTATCCGAGATTTGACAAACGCGATTCGAGTTCTTTTGCTTCCTCGTATTGATCCTGTCCGATCGGCAAAATGCGAACTTGTTCAGGCGCGAGCCAGAACGGGAAGTTGCCGGCAGTATGCTCAATCAGCACAGCCGTAAATCTCTCCATTGAGCCGAAGGGAGCGCGGTGAATCATGATCGGTCTGTGTCTTTCGTCGTCCGAGCCAATGTATTCAAGTTCGAATCTGTCAGGCAAATTATAATCAATTTGGATAGTGCCGAGCTGCCAACTTCTGCCGAGCGCGTCTTTAACCATGAAATCCAATTTGGGCCCGTAGAAAGCCGCTTCGCCGAGAACTGTTGTTGTTTTCAAACCCTTTTCTTCGCAGGCTTCAACAATAGCTTTTTCCGACTTTTCCCAGTTTTCGTCGGATCCGATATATTTATCATGATCCTCCGGATCGCGAAGTGAAATCTGAGTAGTGAAGTCGTTGAAATCAAGCGCGTTGAATATTCTGAACACAATATCTATTACTGATTTAAATTCATCTTTCAATTGATCCGGCAGGCAGAAAATATGCGCGTCATCCTGAGTGAATGATCTTACTCTGGTCAAACCGTGAAGCTCGCCGCTTTGTTCGTATCTGTATACCGTGCCGAATTCCGCCATTCTGACAGGCAAATCCCTGTAGGAGCGTGGTTTCGACTTGTAAATTTCACAATGGTGAGGGCAGTTCATAGGTTTGAGCATAAACTCTTCGCCTTCAAACGGAGTCGTGATTGTTTGGTATGAATCCGCTGCGTACTTCTGGAAATGTCCCGAAGTTTTGTACAAGTTCACGTTTCCGATATGCGGAGTAATAACCTGTTCATAGCCAAATTCTTTCTGAACGCCCTTGAGGAATTTTTCGAGTTGATCGCGCAAAACAGCACCCTTGGGCAACCACATGGGGAGACCCGCGCCTACAGCTTGCGAGAATGTAAATAATTCCAGCTCTTTGCCGAGTTTGCGATGATCGCGCTTCTTAGCTTCTTCAAGAAAAACTAAATACTCATCCAACAATTTCTTTTT
>JAQIDA010000351.1 GCA_027858275.1 Candidatus Kapaibacterium sp.
GGTGTTAAATGATTTTGACCATAGATTGTGTGTGATATGTTCAGAGCATTATTGTGTTTCTGAGAATAATTATTTGCTGATTATGCAGCCTGTCTCACAATAAAAATATTCATCAAGAAAATGGGAATTGTTTAGTTGTAGGGGCGATCCCTGTGTGGTTGCCCGGCGTATCAAATTGGATAGTTTTTTTGTGACATCGTGTTTCGCCGGGCGAGCACACAGGCATCGCCCCTACAGCATTAGCTGATCATATTTTTCCTTCGGCTCTTAACTCAGGGAACGGCCTTTAAAGAGTCGTTCTGATATGATTAGACAGACTATTAAAGAGATTTTCATTTGCCGGAAACCCCAAGATGTTATTGTGTCTATTGCTCAATCGAACAATTATTTAAAACAACATCTATCAACATTCCTTCGCATCTGCCTTTGATCACAAGCTGCTGCCCAAAGTTTAGCAACGCTTCGGTTTCCTGATCAGGATTATGAAAAACACAACTCACACCGGAAAAAGCGTCTTCCTTGCGAAGTATCACACTAATGCTCTTATCTGATCGAACTTCTTTTTCAACAATTTTCCCGCTGACCGAAATAATCTTTCCGCTGTATTTTTTATCTGCAGTAAGCTCATTGTCCTCATATTCAGCAAACAGCTCGATAGCGGGGAGCTTGTAAACAGCATGGCGATCGCTGATATCTTCCGCCGGTTTGTACATTATTAATAAGTACGCCACAACAGCTGACAGCACACAAACTGTCGCAAATAATCCGATATACTTCAAGACTTTCATCATGCATTCCCGGTAAGTTGATTACAAACACTCATCAACATACGAAATTATTTTGTCATAAAAACGAATTAAAGAACTTGAATCAAATACTAATACCTCACGGAAACAATAGAATATAGTGAAACTTTGTTTGCTCGTCTCGAAAAAAAGTGATATTTTGAAAATCGGTGAAAAATAGTTAGACATGAGTTCTTTTGATCCGAATGTTGATAACATATTATGGATTAACTTCCTTAATGAATTGAAAAATAAATAACTCGTATTTGTATAATATTGATCGGAGAACTTTTATGAAACGCTTCGTTTACTTCTTACTAATAATTTTCGTACTCAGCATGACTGCTGAAGCAACAGCTGAAAACGCTGCTGCGAAAAAAGCTACTAACACAGTTTCTTCTGTACAGACACCTCAATGCTTCTTAGACGGTCCCAGAATCCCGGGTAAAAGAAGCAACCGTGTTCTTGCTACAGACACAATTGCATATGGCAGAAGCTTTAACGTTTGGACATCAAATGAAAATCATGCTGCTCACTCAACACCAATTTGCTATGACCCAATCTCTAATATCTATGCCATAGCAGTGACTGCTCC
Source organism: Candidatus Kapaibacterium sp. (assembly GCA_027858275.1). Taxonomy (GTDB): domain Bacteria; phylum Bacteroidota; class Ignavibacteria; order Kapaibacteriales; family UBA2268; genus JAQIDA01. The sequence continues at coordinate 1,381 of JAQIDA010000351.1, forward strand.
TACTTATGCTAATAATTTCCTTGTCGGCGGTGACATTGAAGTTTTCTTCACAACAGATGACGGTGCAATGTGGGTCAAAGATTCTTTAGAAGACGTTGACGGTATTTATACTGCAAGAGCTTCTATATCTATCATTAATAATGATCCTGCCCAAACTACTTACGAAGGACTTCCTTACCTCGTTTCAGGTATGGGATTTATAAATACAGGTGAAAATTGGTTTGGCAGAGGTATTTATACTATCAATAAAACAGACGAAATGGTCGGAGAATACTACGAAGGTCCGGAAGACAACAATCCCGGCGGCGGCTATACGTACGGAATTATGAAAATGAAATCTTACATTGTTGATGATGAAGCTTTTGCTTATGGTATGGGTACTTGCTTCACTGCTGATGATAATGTGGAATACGGCGCTTACAGTTTCTTGGGCTGGGATGTAGCATCAGCTGAACCTTTTGCTCAGGTTATTCCTGCTTCAATGCAGGCCGATCAGTTTAAACCCGGTGGTTTGTGGAATGGTCAGGTGCAGATTGACCATGACAATATGGGAAATCTTTATGCTGCTGTTGATAACATGTATAACAGAACAGATCCTGAAAACAGAGAGAGAACAGTCGGTGTTGCTAAATCTGATGACGGTGGTGTCACTTGGTCACAGTTGAACAAAATGCCTTTGTCTCTTCTTGATAACTTTGGTCAGCAGTTCAGCCACAATCACGTCTTACCTACAGACCCTTACGGTGAAGATGCATTTTTCGTAACAGGCGAAGATGATTACAGCTATATTTTCAAAGTTGCACATGGTGTTGAAGGCGACGACGCTTCTTACCAAACACACCTTGCTGAAGCAAGATTCACAGGCGGTGCTTGGAGTTTAAATGCAATTACTGAATTGCGTGCTTCGACACCTCAGGTTTATGACTGGATTAGAGAAATTGACGGACAACAACAAGCATTCACAGATCCTTGGTTGCTTGAAAGAAAAGCCAATCCTCTCGGAAGTGAAATTCAGGTTGCAAAAACTGAAGACGGCAAAAGTGTTGTCCTCAAATTTATCGATTACAGAGATGAATATGTTGTATTACCTGAACCATTCTTGTATCGCGTTTATGATCGTACCGCCGAACAGTATGTTTCATATACAATGGATACTACTTTCTGCACAGATATTTTCTTAGCTTACAGAGATTTGAACGAAGATTCATTCAACACTCCTCGCAATGTTACTAATGACTTATATTATCAGAAAGTCACTCGTATGCCCGACGTTGTCGAATCAGTCAACAAAGTTGGTTTGTTCTTCCATAAAACTCAGCTTGGTATCAGATACAATACTGCTTACACACAGTTTTCACACATTCCTGACGCTATCTTCAATCAGCTTATGTACATGAGACACGACATCGGTTTCTGTATGCTTGATGCTGATCATACTCCGACCGGTATTGATGGCGTTGAAACAAAACCCGAATATGACTTCAGTATCAATAGTATTTACCCGAACCCGGCTTCCGGCAACGCGGAATTTACTTTTGATCTTGAAAACGGCGGAAACGTAACAATCGATATGTTCGACGCAATGGGTCGCAAAGTATCGAACTTGCACGAAGGTTACATTGTAGCCGGTCACAGCGGTATTAACATCAACACAGCAGACTATCCAACAGGTTCATACATCATCACATTGACTGTAGACGGTCGCAAAGTAGCAAGATCACTCAATATCGTTAAATAATCATTTAACAGATTTGAAAGCAGATTGCTTTTATATAAAGGGCAGAAATCACAAGATTTCTGCCCTTTTTTTATTGATGTAAAAAAATCATTTAATCCGCATCATTTTTGAAATTTCCATACTTCTTTGCAACAAAGTGCTTTAGCGCTTTGCAGAACGTTCATATTATTAATCGTCGCAGACAGCTAAAGCTGCCTGTTGCAATTATTTATTTCAATAAATTCTAGGGTGAAACAAACAAAATCAGCCAAAACACGTCATCAAAATATCATTAATCTTGTCTATGAAATAAAAGATGTTTTTAATGATTAAAAAAGTGAAAAATCAAAATTATTATAAATAAACTATTAAGGATGTGTTTGATGTTGATAATCAAATCGAAACTTAAAAACAATTTAGTGATAAGTCTATTGACTTTATTCGCGATTGTCGCGGGGTTCAATACAATGAACGCCGATTTCAACAAAATTAAATATGAAAAAGAAGTCCTGGAAAACGGTCTTGAAGTAATCTATCATCTCGACAAAAGCGCGCCTATAGTCGCTACTGTTATTCATTACAGAGTCGGCTCATCTGACGAAGTCGTTGGACAGACCGGATACGCTCACTTCTTTGAACATCTGATGTTCGAAGCAACAGACAATATCCCGAGAGCAACTATGGACAAACATGTACTTGATGCCGGCGGCAATCTGAACGCTTTCACGGCATTCGATCAAACAGTGTTTCACTTCAAGGTTCCTTCAAATGAAATAAAGCTCCCCTTATTCATCGAATCACAAAGAATGCGCAAATTGCACGTAGACAGCATCGGTGTCGAAACACAGCGCGGCGTTGTGTTGGAAGAATTGAAACAGCGCACAGAAAACCGGGCTTACGGATCACTCCTTCAGAAAATGATGGAAAATCTGTTCCCGGGTTCAGGCTACGGATGGTCAGTAATCGGATTGGCAAAAGATATTGAAAAAGCCACAATTAAGAATTTCCAAGATTTTTATAAAAACTTCTATCAGCCCAATAACGCCACTTTGGTAATTGCCGGTGATTTCAAAATAGCAGACGCTAAAGAATACGCTCGCGCATACTTCGGGCAATATCCCAAAGCAGAAGCTCCAAAGAGAAATAAATTCGAACTGAAAGACCTTGAAAAAGGATATGAAGAAACCATCGTTGACGACAAAGTGCAATTACCCGGAGTATTCCTTGGTTTCCGCGGTCCCGCAATCAGCCACGAAGATTATTTCGCTGTCTCAATGCTCACAAAAGTTTTGGCAGTCGGCGAATCCTCAAGATTTTATCGCAGACTCGTCTCAAAAGAGCAAATAGCCCTGCAAACAGCCGCTGTCCCGATAGTTCTGCAGAAATCCGGTCTTATGTTAGTCTACGGCATCTGCTCACCCGGCAACACTCCGGATGATGTCAAAGACATGCTGCTCGACGAAATTGATAAAGTGATCGAAGACGGAATCACTGAAGCAGAACTGCAAAAAGTTAAAAACATCACAGAAGTCGAATTTGTCGAAGATAAAAAAGATTTGATGGGCAAAGCTCAGGCTCTGGCTCAATATAACAGTATTTACAATAATCCCGATCTGATAAACACAGAAATTGATCACTTCTTGGACGTTACACAGGAAGATATTAAAAGAGTTGCCAAAAAATATTTTGGTTCAGATAAAAAAGTTGTGTTAATATATGTTCCCAAAGGATCATAAAATTCACTTTGACAAGGGGGCATGCCCCCTTGCTAAGACACGACGATTTACTAAAAAAATTATTAATAGACAAAATACGGATTATAGATCATGAAAAAAATACTGTCATTACTTATGATAATAATTTTCGCTTCGGTACTCAATGCCCAAGACGAAAAAATTGACCCTAATGTCAAACCCGAGGCTCTTGAAGCTACGGAATTTACTTTCCCTGATTATACTGTCCAAACGTTGAAAAATGGCATGAAAGTCTTCGTTGTAGAAGACCATGAACAGCCTGTTATTTCATTAAACATGATGATTTTCGGCGGGACTTCAACAGACAGAGAACTCAGCGGAGTCGCTGAAATGACTGCTGATATCCTGACAAAAGGTGCCGGCGACATGAAGGCAATTGATATTGCCGAAAAATTGGACGGTGTCGGAGCTTCGATTTCCGCTTCGGCAGGCGTTGACAACATCAACGTCAGAGCCTACTCATTGCTGAAGCACAAAGAACTGCTTTTAGACATGTTTGTCAAACTTATAACAGATCCCGAGTTCGATGATGACGAATTCGAAAAATTACAGAAAATGACTATTGGTGCTATCAAAGATTCAAAATCAGATGCCGGCGGACTTGCCGCTAAAACAGCTCGCAGAGTAGTCTACGGAAAAGATCATCCTTACGCTCGTTTTGCGACTGAAGAATCAATCAAGAGTATTAAAGTTGACGATTTAGAAGAATATCACAAAAAATTCTTTTTGCCTAATAACTCAACTATAGTCGTTACAGGCGATGTCGATGCTGACGATATTATCAATGAACTCGAAGAATTATTCACTGAATGGGAATCCAGACCGCTTCCCTACATAAATATTCCTGCTCCTAATCCGATGCCGATCGGCGTTTATTTTATAGAACGCCCGGGATCAGTTCAGTCCACAATTTCAATGTGCACTCCAACTTTGCCGATTAATCATCCTGACTATGAAAAAATAGACTTAGCCTCAAGTATCATAGGTGCCGGTTTTGCGGGCAGATTGTTCCGAACATTGCTCGAAAAACATTCATACAGTTATACTCCTTCCGGCTATCAGACAGGCTCAACATATGCCAACAGATTTGCCT
>JAQIDA010000378.1 GCA_027858275.1 Candidatus Kapaibacterium sp.
TAGAAATTAAGGTGGATACTATTACAATAGTGACGATATACGGAACCGTATAATAACTTGTTCAAGCCGCTGCGCGGCTTGAATCGGCGGAGCCAATAAATTATGAAGAATATTTTGAATTACTCTTGGAAATTCATCACAAAAATTACTGACGGTTTCAAAACAATATTATTCATTTTCTTTTTCATAGCTCATGCCAGTACCGCTAGCGCAGGGCCAATTGAAACAGTATTTGCTGATTCTATTTTCAATGTAAATTGGCTAAGTACGGTCGATGAAGTCAAGCGAAAGTACCCGAAAGGGGAACAAATAAACGAGTACGGTATTGTTTCATATGTAATTACAGATGACAGAACAGTTTTGGAGATAAAACGAGAACCATCAAATTATATTAAGTTTGTTTTTAACTCCGAGAATCAACTTTTCGGTGTTGCAATCCAATTCCCAGCGAGTGGTACAAAAAGCTTTACGCAACTATTAACCAAATTAATTACACATTTCGGTTCTCAAGAAGATAAACCTAAAAATTATGATAAAACTATTGTCGTCCAATGGCCGGAAGATAATGGATATAAAATTGTCCTTACCAGCACAGTAAAAGTGTTTGGTGAAGATGATTTAATATTCTCAATTGGATATACAGAGCCGGTTAAAACAGATAAAGGAAAAATGGGATTTTAATAAATTAATTTGCGGTCGTTATGCCCCAACCAAATAATATGCGAGTTACACTTGATCATAATTGTCTTATAGACATCGAAAATGAAACTCAAGAAGGCCAAGCACTTCGTGAAATCATCACATCTTCTTCGTATGAATGTTTTGTAGTAAATATTGGTGCGTCAGAGCTTCGAGAAAAAGGAATAAGGCCCAACACATACCATCTGTTTGATAAATTTCTAATTGATATAGGATTAAAGGACGTTAAACGGCTAAACCCAATGGGGTTAATTGACATCACCTATATTGACTTCAGCATAATTTGTTCAAAGGAAATGATCGAGTTATCTAAAGAAATTAATAAAATCCTTTTCCCCTCAGCAATTGAGGAAGATTCGCTAATCGAGAATCCTCCATATCAACCTATCGGGAGAAAATTCTTGAATCGTTTATGCGACACTCATTCGATGTGGTGTCATATCCATTATGGGAATGAAATTTTTCTTAAATCAGACAAAAACTTCCATAAAAACTCAAAAAAACAAAAACTTATTGAGTTGGGAGCTGGAGAAATAAAGAGACCTAGTGGAATCAGGGCATAACAAGTCATTAAACCTGAAAAAAAGGGGTCAGGGGTTTGGCTTTACTTTCCGTCCCGCTCTGAGTTTGGGGTATTCCTCATCGTTCCGGGGACACCATATCTAATTCAGCAATCCTGCATGGCAAATGCGTTCAATCAGTCTACTTTTCAGAAAAAAACAGTTCGCTTCGCAGGCTGTCGAGCACTTCCAATCGTTCTGAACTCATGTTACCCACTTGATAGTGGGCTCTGCTGAGGGCTGATACTTTTCTTTTACGCATGTAATAATATCACCAACAATCCTTTGCGTTTAAGCAAAGAGAGGGATATTGTGCCGGATCAAATTTTTCCAGAATCTATAATATGCCGATAACTTTAAAAAATATGGAGAATATTATTTCAGTTGATATATGTAGAAAATGCGCCGAATGTTGTAAGAAATACCCGTTTGTCGAATTATCTAAAAGTGAAGTCGATTCGATAGCAAAAGCGACAGGCTTACCTTCTGATGTGTTTGCCATCTCAAAAGGTCGAGCAGTTGAAGAATATTTTTTACAATTCCAGGAAAACGGCAATTGTTTTTTCTTAAATGAGAATAATGGTAGTTATTCTTGCGCTGTGTATGAAGCAAGGCCAGGGATTTGTGCGAATTTTCCATCGAGCCCCTAACAGAAAGAATATTGTGACTTATGCAAGGTAAAACTCTGAAGCAAGGTTTTGGCTGCCTTTAAGTATTGAATCATGAATGGTGCTTGTTTAAGCGACTATGTAGTCAATGCGGGATGTCCCCAGGGTCATCGGGGGCTGTCCCGAGAGTTTACGAGCCATGAAACTGTGGCGGTTCGCACCGCAAAAACCTGGGACAGCCCCCGTGCGGGGACAGTCCCGGGTTTGCTGCCATCTACCCTTAAGCTACACCATTGTATCTTCGAAAGCACAGGAAGGGTGATTTAATGGGCCTTCCGGGGACTTAACCTTCAAGACGTCAGATATGGTGTCCACAGAACTCTTTTTAGATAAGCTGAATCTATCGCTGAGGAGGCCAGCTCTCTACTCTACCCAGAACTCCTTCCACTTAAATTCT
>JAQIDA010000094.1 GCA_027858275.1 Candidatus Kapaibacterium sp.
AGCCTTCAACGAAGAACAATCTCGGGATGCCGATGCCGGCAGGGAAATTTCGGTTCAATAAGTCGGACGGAGATAATTTAGAATTCGTCGGTGAAGATATGATCGCTCATACTCCGAAAGATGAGAAAATTGAATTGAAGCTCGGAAATGCTTTTGATTTAAAGGCAGAATTCAAGATTGTAAATCAGAAGAATTTATCAAATAAAGTCAGTATCAAAGAAGTTGAAATCAAATTTAAAAACCGCTCGAAAAAAGATGTTGTGATCGAGGCTGAAAGAAAATTCTACGGCGAATGGGAAGTTTCTGAGAACAATTTTGATTTCGAGAAAAAGGATTATCAAACTGCGATTTTCAAAGTGAAGGTTGATAAAGATGAAGAAGTTGTGTTGAAATATACGGTTAGGATAGCAACACAGTAAGAAATTGGGCTTGGCTTCATCCCACAGTTTGATTCTTCCCAAAAATTCCTATATTGTGGGATATCTGTTCTGACTGTAGCAGAGCTAAGCGGAACAGAACATTAGAAGTTAAACAGAGAGATATAATGAAGAAAAGACAAATAATTTTTATCGCGCTGATTGCTTTCGTGTCAGCGGCATCTGCAGGGATCTATATCGGATACAACAGCGATTCTCCCGAACAGGCTGTGGCAGGATTAACGGGAGTGCCGGAAGCACAGTCATCGGGCGGACTTAATATCTCTTATCCGCAAAACGGAACAATCTTTCCGCCGGAATTCGCGCCGCCTACTTTTCATTGGACGGACAGCGTTTCGGGCGCAGACACATGGAAAATTATGATCGGCTTCACGGATGTCGATAAAAACACTCCTTATATTTCTAAGAATAATGAATGGAAACCGGGAAAACGGCTTTGGGAAGAAATGAAGAAGCAATCGCTCGGAAGGAATATGGGCATAACAATTCAAGGTTTGAAAAACGATGTTCAGGTTTCCGAGGCGCTTGTGAATATAAGCACTTCGACGGATTCCGTTAATGCACCGATTTTCTACCGCGATGTTCCCTTGCCCTTTGCTTATGCCCTGAGGCATTTGGAGGAAATCCGTTGGAGACTCGGCGATATATCCTCGGATACAATTGCTCACGTAGTGCTGGAAAATATTCCGGTTTGCGCCAACTGCCATTCATTCTCAGCTGACGGCTCAACTTTTGCCATGGATGTGGACGCTCACAGCTATAAGGACGCTTACGCGATCAGCTCTGTCAAAGAGGATATGGAACTCGACAGTTTGATTCACTGGAGTGACTTTCAAGACGGCGAGGCGACTTACTCTCTGTTGGCGAATCTTTCGCCGAGCGGACGTTATATAGCAAGCACGCTCAAAGATAATGAGTTTTTTGTGACTCAGCCGGATATTGAATATTCACAATTGTTTTTCCCGATAAAAGGGGTTATCGCTATTTATGACCGAGAGACTGAAAAATACATCAGTTTGCCCGGCGCGAACGACAGTGTATGGTGCAACAGCAATCCTGTCTGGTCTCCGGACGGCAAATATGTATACTTTGCGCGCGAAAAAGCTATTCCGAGTGATGAAAGCGGATTTATAACTGCTTTCCAACGGGATTCACTGAAATATTCTAAGCTGGTTGATGATTTCTATTCGGGCAAACGTGAATTTAAATACAGTATATACAGAGTTCCTTTTAATGAAGGCAAAGGCGGAAAAGCGGAACCTGTCGCAGGAGCTTCTCATAATAATATGAGCAACTTTTTCCCAAAAATCTCACCTAACGGTGAATGGATGGTCTATGTGCAAGCTGATAATTTTATGCTGCTTCAGCCTGACAGCAAGCTGTATATCGTTCCTGCTCTCGGCGGCGAACCACGTTTGATGAACTGCAATATGGGCAATATGAACTCATGGCATTCATGGTCGCCTAACGGAAAATGGATGGTCTTTTCATCCAAAGAGCGCGGTCCGTTTACAAAACTTTATCTGACGCATATAGACGAAAACGGGAATGACAGTCCCCCGGTTTGTCTGGAATATTTCAACCCGGAAGGTCGAGCGGTTAATATCCCGGAATTCGTGAATATAAGCCCTCGAGCAATTAACCTGATTGACCCGGTTTTCCTTAAAGATGAGTATTTCTCATATATCAGAGGTATCGAAACTGCTCTGGAAGGTGATATTGACAATGCATTCTATAGTTTCAGCCAAGCGATTGAGTCGAACCCGAGCAATTTTATTTTCCTTGGTTCGCGCTGCTATATTCGCATGGAACAGGGTGACTTTAAGGGTGCTTTAGAAGATGTCGACAAAGCATTGAAGCTCAAACCCGATGATTTTAAATTACATAATCTGCGCGGCTTTGCTTATCTCGGTCTGAAGAATCCAAAAGCAGCACTGATTGATTTCAAGGAGGGAGCAAGGCTCCGTCCCGAACATATTGAAGCATACAAAGGGGCAGGCACTGCTTTGCTTGAAATGAATGATTTCGCAGGAGCCGTCAAGTATTATTCCAAAGCAGTAAAAATTGATCCGGAGGATATTGAATCGGTTCATCAGCGCGGTATGGCGAAGTATTATAAAAATGATTATGACGGCGCGATTAAAGATTTCAATACAGCCGTAAAACTCGATTCCAAATTTCATTTCGCGCTGCTCTACAGAGGACTCAGCAAGATGGAATCAGGTCAACAGGCGGCAGGATGCGCTGATTTGAAACTCGCCGCAAAGGCAGGATCGGAAATAGCGAAAGATGTATCGGCGGAGTATTGCAAATAAGTTGAATAATTTCAGAAAACAAACACAAGGAATAGATAATTATGGTATTAGCAGAATTTGCGATGTTCCCTACTGACAAGGGAGAAAGCGTGAGCAAGTATGTGTCTCAAGTGATTGACACAATCGACAAAAGCGGGATAACATATCAACTGACTCCGATGGGAACGATTCTCGAGGGTAGTTGGGATGAAGTTATGGGAGTGATAACTCAGTGCTTCAAAGTTCTTGAACCGCAGGCAAGCAGGATTAGTACGGCTGTTAAAGTAGATTATCGGGCAGGAGACAAATCTCGGATGACATCGAAGATTGACAAAATACAATCAGTTCTCGGACGAGATGTTAAGCATTGATAGATTTTCGTCTGAAGTTTTAACATGAGCCGTCGATATATTTTATTCGGCGGCTTTTTTATTCTTCACTTTTATTGAAATAAAAAATTGTATGAAAAATTCAATGCTGTTTATTCTCTTGTATTTTATTATATTTGCGGCGTTTGAAAGTATAGGGGCTAAGATTTGACGTATATGAAATGATAGTTAAAAGAAGGGCAATATGAAATACAATTTTGATGAGATAATCAATCGAAAAGGCACAGACTCTATTAAATGGGATGCCGGCAAATTTTTGAAGAAAAAAGGTTTTACTAACAGATTTGATGAAGATACTCTTTCTTTGTTCTTGGCCGATATGGATTTTGCATGCCCACCGCCTCTTTTAGATTCTTTGCATAAGAGATTAGATCAGAAAATACTCGGCTACAGCACTCATTCTGTTAATGAGGAATATTTCGCCGCACTTCGCAATTGGTTTGCTAAGCGCTATGACTGGAAAATTGCTGACGAAGAAGTTGTTTATTGCCCCGGTACTGTTCTTGCTCTGAACGTTGCTGTTATGACATATACTAAACCCGGAGACGGTATAATTATCCAACGTCCTGTTTATCCGCCTTTTACCGGAGCAGTCGAAAGTCACAAACGCGAAGTAATCAACAATGAATTGATAAATACTGACGGATATTATACAATTGATTTTGATGATTTGGAATCAAAGGCAAAAGATCCGAACACTACAATGATGATTTTTTGCAGCCCGCACAATCCGGTAGGCAGAGTTTGGACAGCAGAAGAAATCATTAGAGTGGCTGATATTTGTTCGGCTAACAATGTTTTGCTTCTTGCTGACGAAATTCACGGCGATTTGGTACTTGGAGATAATATATTTTATCCGACTGCTACTGTGAGTGATATTGATAATCTTGTTGTGTGTACGGCAATCAACAAAACTTTCAATGTGGCGGGGCTTCATTGTTCTAATATCATTATCAAAAACAAAGATTTGCGTGAACGCTACACAGCCGAACTCGGAATGGCTCATCCGTCACCTTTCGCTATCAGCGCAATGATCGCGGCGTATACAGAATGCGACGAATGGCTGGAGCAACTAAATGAATATCTCGATGCAAATTTTGAGTTTCTGAAAAACTTCATTGCTGAAAAAATGCCAAAGGTTAAATTTGTAAAGCCTGAAGGTACTTATATCGGATGGCTTGACTTCAGCGAATACGGGCTTAGCGCGAACGAAATCCACGACAGAATTTACAATAAGGCGAATGTGGTTTTCCAGGACGGTAAAATGTTCAGCTCGGAAAGCACTCAATTCCAGCGTATTTGTGTCCCGACACCGCTTAGCATACTTAAAGAAGCAATGGAAAGAATTGCCAAAGAGTTTTGATCTCTTATATTAGATGCTGTCCCAAAAGTCTTTATTATAGCTGTTCAGTGAACGGCCTTGACTTTGCCGAACTTGTAGGGGCGATCCCTGTGTGGTCGCCCGGCGTATCAAATTGGATAGTTTTTTTGTGACATCGTGTTTCGCCGGGCGAGCACACAGGCATCGCCCCTACAGCATTAGCTGATCATATTTTTCCCTTCGGCTTCGCTCAGGGAACGGCTTTGAGTGAATCACACAATGATTGCATTTGAACGTACCGTATTCTTTAGTTCCTTCAATTGGGCATCACTCTTTTTATGATTTTATCTTTTATTTCAGCACGCAAGATAAGAAAAGTCGCCCACAAATTCCTGTTGTAATTTTTATATAGTATCAATACTTCTTGCTTTTTCTGTTACGATCGATGATTAAAACTTAGACTGTTTATTTGTTTTGGGGATAATCATTATAGATAAGACTACAAAATGAGATTCTTTTCTCTATACTTCCTTTGAGATCAGCTGAAAGTATTACAACTCTTACACCCTATATTTGATGAAGAGCCATTTTTTTCATATTTTTGTAAAAAACAACTGACTAAAACCATTTGCGGAGAGCTTTGATGACAATGAAAAACAAAACAGTGATGATTACCGGCGCGTCAGCCGGAATCGGTGAAGCATGCGCGCGAGTTTTTGCGGAAGCCGGAGCGAGATTGATTCTGCTTGCCAGAAGAAAAGAAAAGATTGATGCTTTAGCACTTGAGTTAAAAGAAAAATACGGTACCGAAACATATTTGATTGCTACAGACGTTCGCATTCAACTGATTTTGGATAAAGTTCTCGGAATGCTCCCCTATGAGTGGGATAAGATCGATGTATTGATTAATAACGCCGGACTCGCTCGCGGATTCACAAAAATCCAAGACGGACTGCTCAGCGATTGGGAAGAAATGATCGATTCAAATGTCAAAGGTCTGCTCTATGTATCAAGAATTATTCTTCCGAAAATGATAGAAGCCGGCGAAGGCACTGTCATCAATATCGGATCTATTGCAGGTCGCGAAGTTTATCCTATGGGTAATGTCTACTGCGCGTCGAAATCTGCCGTGAAAGCGATTTCAAAAGGCATGAACATAGATCTGAACGGAACGGGTGTCCGCGCGACTGATCTCGAACCGGGATTGGTTGAAACTGAATTCGCCTTGGTCCGCTTCCACGGTGACAGCGAAAAAGCAGCGAATGTATACAAAGGATTCACTCCCTTATACGGCAAGGATATTGCAGAAGCGGCATTGTTCTGTGCAACCAGACCGCAGCACGTCAACATTCAGGAAATGCTTGTAACTCCGACAGATCAGGCAACGGCGACTATTGTCAATAAGAATTTATGATGATTCTGCTGCAGATTTATAACTGCACTCAAGCGAATATAATTTGTAGTTTGTGATAAATGTCTTATCTTTGTATTCTCGAATATAGAATATTCGACGGAGAGGTGGCAGAGTGGCTGAATGCACCGGTTTGCTAAACCGACGTAGGGTTATTGGCTCTACCGGGGGTTCGAATCCCCCCCCTCTCCGCAAAATGCCCAAAGCTTTGTATGTCTCACAAAAACAAGGCTTTATTTAAAGGCTAAACACATTAATAATTTCAAAATTATACTTGGAATTTATGATCTAAAATTTATACATCGTTTTTTTTCTACAGTATAATTATTAACTATACGGGTGTAAACAATCATGATGTATTTCAGATCAGCCTTGGCCGTCGCTATCGTACTATTATGCTCCGCAATCGCTTCCCCCGCTCAAAACATTGTTATCAATGAATTTATGTCTGCCAATCAGAACGTGATCCAAGATCAGTTCGATAAGTACAGTGATTGGATTGAGATTTATAATGACGACGACCACGCCGTTTCGCTCAGCGGATGGATGCTTTCCGACCGAGAAGACGAACCGGGCAAATTCATCTTCCCTGATATTGAAATTGTCGCGAAAGGATTTCTTCTCATCTTTGCCTCAGGCAACGAAGCTTCAGGGAGCAAAGAACTGCACGCTGATTTCAAGATAGCATCCTCCGGAGAAACCCTGATTCTCAGTGATGACAAAGGGATTCCGGTTGATCGTATGAATCCCGTATCGCTTGCGATAGATGAATCATTCGGCAGATTTCCGGACGGATCTGATTATCTTGTTAATTTCACAAAATCCACTCCCGGAACATCAAACAATGCCGAAGGTTCTCTGTCTTTCTCGCACGATCCCGGTTTTTATACAAAGCCTTTCGATCTGGCTCTCAACTCCGCGGAAAACGATGTTGTAATTTATTATACTTTGAACGGCAACGTTCCCGATGTTAATTCACTCAAATACAGCACCCCGATCACAGTTGGATATAAATACGACTCGCCGAATATATACACGGAAATCCCGACCAGTCCCGATCAGGACAATATGACTTATAAAGCATGGGAATCACCTGAAGTAATCGTAGATAAAGCGACTGTTGTACGAGCTCAGGCGTACAGAGACACTCTGCCGCTCGGGAAAATTGTTACTCGCACTTTTATTGTTGATTCGGCGATTGTCACTAAATATCATTATCCGATTTTTTCTTTAGTTTCTGACAGCCTTAATATTTTTTCCTATGACAGCGGGATTTATGTTCCCGGGATAATGTTCGACTCGACCAATCCTCAGTGGACAGGTAATTATCGCATGGCGGATGATGAATGGGAACGCCCGGTTCACGTCGAAATGTTTTCGAATGAAGGCTCGCTCCTTTTGAGTCAGGACGCAGGCATTAAGATTCACGGGAACTTCACTCGGCAGGCAGCACAAAAGTCCCTCAGACTGTACGCACGCAGCGAATACGGCGACAAGAGATTCAACGCCCAATTGTTTCCGCAACGCAAAACGGATGAATTCAAACGTATATTGCTCCGCACAACTATGATGACTATGAAATATCGCGCGGGATACAGTATTATAGGCGATGCGATGATCTGCAATCTCGTTCGTGATTTGGATCTCGAAGTGCAGGACTATCAGCCCTCTCTCGTTTTTCTAAACGCTGAATATTGGGGTATACACACTATCCGAGATCGCATAGACGAATACTTCCTCGCCGAAAAATACGATTTGGATAATGACGAAATCAACAGAATGTACGGCGAGAATATCGTTGACGAAGGTAACGGAGACGATTTTATTGCCCTGAGCGAATTTATAGCAAACAACGATTTGGCGAATAACAGTAACTATCAACATGTAGCGGATCAAATCGACATCAGCAATTTCATCGACTATAATATCACTCAAATTTTCTTCAGCAATGATGATCGGCTCAATATCAAATTTTGGAAATCCAACGAGCCGGACGCAAAATGGAGATGGATTCTATATGACATGGACAATTGTTTCGGGTATCCGCCTTTCAATATGCTCAAGCATGTGCTTGATACAAACGTCATAGAATGGAACAACCCAACTTGGTCAACTTCGCTGATTCGCAGTCTGATGAAAAATGAGAATTTCAAGAAGCAATTTCTCGACAGATTTGCATTCCTGCTGAATACGACTTTCCAAACTGAGAATATTCTGAATAAAATCGCAGAATTTAAAGAGCAGTACGGATTGGAAATTGAAGGACATATTGACCGCTGGCATTATCCTAAAGATAAGGATTATTGGCTGGCCGAGATTGATTATTGGATAACTAACTTCGCGACTGTACGACCCTGTCTCGTACTCGGACATATTCTCGAATATTTCGATTTGAGTAGGGACGAATTCGCATTCAAGTGCGAACCTGATGCTGTTGAGGAATTCAGCGAGACAGCTTGCGAACTTTCTCCGAACCCGTCAAACGGGAATTTCAATATAATTATTCCCGACAAAGCTCTCAGCTTGACTAATATATCCGTTGTTGATATATACGGAAAAGAAATATACAGCAGCCCGCTAATCGGAATTCAAGCAGGAATGTCAGTTAATATCGAACTTCCGTCGGCTACTGCAAACGGAGTTTATTTTGTGAGATTGATCGGCACAGGCGGAGTAATTACGAAGAAGATTGTTGTAAGGGATTGATATATTTTAGCTGATGAGTGCTGATACAGAATCAACATAATATCAGCTCAATAAAATATTAATCTGTTTCCTTATAATTAATTTAGTAGATTTGAACTATTAAAATAATTGAAAAAATCAGTCATATTCAGGATACATAATGGCAAGAGTATTAATAACAGGCGGAGCGGGATTTTTGGGATCACATTTGTGCCAAAGATTTTTGGACGAAGGCGATTTCGTTTACTGTATGGACAATTTTATTACCGGTTCACCCGATAATATTGCCGAAATGATGAAGAATGAAAATTTTGAATTTATTCATCATGATGTGAGTAATTACATCTATGTTCCCGGAGAATTGGATTTTATCCTTCACTTTGCTTCACCGGCCTCCCCGATTGACTATCTTAAATATCCCATTCAGACTATGAAAGTCGGTTCGCTCGGTACGCATAAAGCCCTTGGTTTGGCTAAAGCAAAGAATGCCAGAATTCTTCTTGCCAGCACCAGCGAAGTGTACGGCGATCCGCTGATCCATCCGCAGCCCGAATCTTATTGGGGCAATGTTAACCCCGTCGGATTCCGCGGCGTATACGACGAAGCCAAACGCTTCGGCGAAGCCTTGACAATGGCTTACCACAGATACCACGGCGTCGATACTCGTATTGTGCGAATTTTCAATACTTACGGGCCGAGAATGCGATTCAATGACGGCAGGGCTATCCCGACGTTTATCGATCAGGCATTGAAAGATGAACCCGTAACGGTGTTCGGAGACGGCAGCCAGACTCGATCAGTTTGTTACGTAGATGATCTTGTGGAAGGTATCTACAGATTGCTAATGTCAGCCGAAACGGACCCGGTAAATATCGGTAATCAACATGAGTTAACTATGCTGGAACTTGCTCAGGAAATCATTGATATTACAGGAAGCAAAAGCAAAATCATCTTCAAAGCATTGCCGGACGACGATCCCAAAGTTCGTCAGCCTGATACAACCCGAGCTAATGAAATTCTGAAATGGGAAGCAAAGATCGGCAGAACCGAAGGATTGAAAAAAACTATTGATGATTTCAAAAAGAGATTAGGCATAGATTGATTTTCAAACCCCGGACGACCTCACAGGGCTCGCCCCTACAGCAAATAAACAACAAAAGCCGTATGAACCTAAATCATACGGCTTTTATTTTGCTGATCAGATGATCTGATCAATCTTGTGTTTTCTTATTTAAGAACTTTTGTTTTGTCGCAGCAACCCTTAGCATTGACTTTTGCTTTTGTTTTATCGCAGCAGCTTTTTGCTTTTGTTGCAGAGGCAGTCTTTGATTTGTCACAACAAGCAGCTTTCACAACCGAAGCTGTATAACCGAGAGTCTGTACTTTTCTTGCGATTTTTTCAGGCGTTGTTTTGTTCGGATCATAATTCACTGTCAAAACTTTTGAAGTAAGGCATACATCGCTTTTGACAACGCCGGCTTCTTCTTTCAAACCATTCATGACTTTGGCTTTGCAATGTCCGCTTGCTACGGATGTCTGAATTTTGCATTCTTTTGTATTTACTTTGTCAGCTGCATAAGCGTTGAAAGACACAAAAATAGCAATCAACAATGCTGCTGAGAAAAATCTTTTCATAATTTCCAATTTCATCGAGAACTCCTTATAAAAATATAGTTTGTTTGTCAAATTAATGTTGCCTTGCTCAAAATCGCAACTTATAAAATTCGACGATAAATCAGATATTTTATTGCTGTTTATTAATATTATTTAATGTTTATTTTTGAATTATCTTGACTGCAGCTTCCAATACATTATCTTTTATCTGCTTGATACTATTTAAGTTACTTGATACTTTGACATCCGGTACAACTCCTGTTTTATATATTTTCCCGCCACCCGGAGCAAGCACATTCATGGCGGAGATTGAAATATTGAAGTCTGC
>JAQIDA010000011.1 GCA_027858275.1 Candidatus Kapaibacterium sp.
GTCTTTCCTGCTCCGTTAGGACCGAGCAGACCTACGACCTCACCCTGTTTAACTTCCAGAGAAACGCCTTTGACAACAGTCCTTTTTTTATATTTTTTAACGAGTCCTTCTGCTTTTAGGACACTTGCATTATCTGATTCCACTTTTTCTTCGCTTATGTGGTTTCTAATAAAGCTCAATATACATAAGTTTATCGTTTCTTAGTATAGTAAATTTATGTTTGTCGCCTGCAATCCCGTCGCCGACGGCAATATTATAATCTTCTGCCTTTTTAATATCACACTCATCAATTTTGAGAATTATGTCTCCGGGCAGGAATCCCGCCTTATCTCCTTCTGAATTGCGGAAGACTCGGTTTACAACGACGCCTTCTTCTCGGTCAGTATCAATCAATCTCGCAATATTTTCATTTAATTCAACAACGTCGATACCGGTTGAAAAATCTCGATTAATATAGCCGTGATTTTTTAATTTGTCCAAGATGTTAATTACTCTGTTTATAGGTATTGAAAAACCGATTCCGATACTGCCCGAACCTTGGTTTGTTTGTGCGGTAGAGAATATAACTGTATTCATTCCGATTACTTCGCCGGCAGCATTCACAAGCGGACCGCCTGAATTACCCGAGCTGATAGCTGCATCAGTCTGAATCATATTCTTATAGACCCGTGAGTCATTCATAAAACTGACACCATAGTTAGATATTACGCCCACAGTAACAGTAGGTTGGGCGTTCATGTCGAACAAACCAAACGGATTACCGAGTGCGATTACCCATTCTCCGGTTATCAGATTGTCAGAATTACCAAGTTTGAGGTAGGGGAGATTTGTTTCATCTATTTTTAGTAAACAAACGTCCGATACTTTGTCTGCACCAATAATTTCAGCATCGTATTTTTCCCCGTTAGTTAGAGTGACAACGATTTTAGAAGCATTCCCTGCAACGTGGTGATTAGTCAGTATAAACCCGTCTGAGGATACAATAAATCCTGAGCCAAGCCCTTTGACCAATTTAGTTCTGCTGTGAGTGCGAGATCTGAAAAATCTTCTGAAGAAAGGATCATTCATCATTTGATTACTATATTGAACCTGATGAGCTTCCGTAACATTTATACCCACAATTGCAGGCGTGGCATAAGCCACAGCTGATGTGACGGCATTATGTCGTGAATTACTTACTTGATTGTTTGCCTGATTCAGTCTTCCGTGATTATTGTTCAAGTTGTCGGCAGATAATACCTGATCATCAAAAGACTTAGCTTGGGCATCATCTCTATTAGCAAAAGACATTTTACCAGTATTTGAATCGGCTCCGCAACTTTGAACAAAAATAAAGATAAACAGGGGAATAAGAATTTGGCTTTTATTAATAACATTTTGGAAAATCATTTTTCCGCTCCGTCTGTAAAACAATTCTAATAATTAATACGCAAAAAAGCCCTAATAGTTCGATTAATAGAAGTATTAACAGCCTGTTTTATTGTAATTCGCAGATTAATCAGAATGTAAAAAAATATCAAAGTTTATGTGTTAGTGAGTTACAAATTCAGTAATTTTGTTTGACCGGATATGTATTAATAATTGAATCTGACATAATGTTGATTAATTAGAATTTTAGAAAAACGAGAAATTATGCCGAAAACCTTTGATTTGGCTGTTGCTTTGCCGCAAGATACGCTGTATACTTACATTATCCCGGACGATATGATCACTGAGGATATCGTAGGAAAGCGTGCTTTGGTTTCGTTTAACAATCGAATTTTGACGGCTGTTATTATTCGATACAATCCGGAGCCGAAATTTGCCCAATTGAAGCCAATCACAGAGATATTGGATGATGTTCCTGTATTTTCCGAAGCTATGTTGAAATTTGCGGAGTTTCTCGCCAAATACTATATGTGTTCGCTGGGAGAAGTCCTTAAGGCGGCTCTTCCTCGAGGGATATCTCCCAAATCCATTCTAAGTGTAAAAGTAATTAATATGCCCTCCGGATCAGAATTGATTAATATGGAGCGCAAAGCGCCTAAAAGAGCATCGTTGTTACAAACTCTCGCAGAGTACGAAGGGGAAGTATCTGTCTCAAAATTAGAAAAACAACTCAAATCAAAATCAATCACTATTCAGCTTGAATCACTCGAAGAAGCAGGATATATTAAAACAGAACAAAAGGTTGAGCTGAAAACAAAAATCAAAATTATGAAGGCAGTCAGAATTCCTGAACTGCTTTTAAATGATGAAGTTCAATTGCGCAACATTCTTGATTCACTCGATAAAAAAGCTCCCGGACAGTCACTTGTGTTTGCTAATATTTTGGCCGAATCACAGGAGTCGAACAGAGCGATAATAATCTCCGACATAACCAGACGATTGCCCTCAGACCTGTCAGTTGTGAAGGCTTTAAATAAGAAAGGCTTTGTAGACATCTATGAAGCTGAGGCCGACCGTTCTGAACAGAAAGAAGAATTTTCCAAACTTGCCGTTAAAAATGAGCGAGAGCTGGTATTGACCAATGAGCAGAAAAATTCTGTAGATAAGATCAATTTCAAAATTGAAGAAGGACTATTCGCTCCTTTCCTATTGCATGGTATTACCGGCAGCGGCAAAACACTTGTCTATATCCATGCAATAACCAAAGCTCTCGAAATGGGGAAGACTGTTTTGATTCTCGTTCCGGAAATATCACTGACTCCACAATTGATCGACAGATTTAATATAGTATTTCCCGGACGTATTGCGTTATTGCACAGCAGAATGTCTGCAGGGCAACGATATGACGCATGGCGATCGGTGAGAGAAGGCAAATGTAACATAGTGCTTGGAGTTCGTTCAGCGATTTTTGCGCCGCTTAATAATTTTGGTTTGATAATAGTTGATGAAGAACATGAACCGACTTACAAGCAAAACTCACCGGCACCGAGATATAATGCTCGTGACGCCGCGATTATTCGGGCTAAATTCGAAAAAGCTGTTGTTGTCCTCGGCTCGGCCACTCCGTCGCTTGAGAGTATGCAAAATGTGAAAAACG
>JAQIDA010000147.1 GCA_027858275.1 Candidatus Kapaibacterium sp.
TTCATCTTCTTCTGAGTCTTCTTCGGTTTTCTTATCTTTTTCGGTTTTGAAGCCTTTGCCTCGAACTGTGACGGCTTGCAGCGGCAGGGCGACAATATCCTCATGGGTTTCTGTTTCAATATCTACATTGCAGCTCATCCCCGGACGCAATCTCGGTTCAATGTCACTCAGGCGAATTGTGACTTTGAAATTTGTTACTTGATCTTGACTGCCGAGAGAACTGAGCATTGCGGAATGACCGATTTCAATAACTTCTCCGGTATATAAGGAATCAGGGAAAGCGTCGATTTCTATTTCGCAAGTATCGCCGATTGAAACGAGAATAATATCGTTTTCATCGACTTCTACTTCGGCGTTCATTTTGCTCAGATCTGAAATTATCATCATCTCAGTACCGGCCATTTGAGCGGTTCCCACAACTTTTTCGCCGCTCTCGACGTTCAGTCTGGTGACGATGCCGGCTTGGGGCGCGAAAATCGTTGAGCGTTCCGCGTTGCGTTGTATTTCTTTTAGGCTTGCCAGCGATTGCTCGTATCTAAGCAATGAAGATGAATAACGAGACGCTGCCTGTGTATAGGTGGCATTCTTGCGATCAAGTTCTTCTTTAGAGGCGAATTCTTTTTGATATAATTCTTTCACACGGCTGAGATCGCCTTTGGATCTTTCTTTTTCGGCTTTACTCACATCAATTTCCATTTTTGACGCTTCTGCGGCAGCTTCATATTGTTCGAGACGGGTCTCGAAAATATCAGGTTTAATACGAACTAGCAAATCGCCTCTCCTGACCGTATCGCCTTCGCGAACGGCAAGGAAAATTATTTCACCGCTGGTTTCCGATGAGATTTTAACAGTGAGTTCGGGTTGGATTCTTCCAACTGCCGACACACGTTGAGTAATAGTCCTTGTTTTCACTTTTTCGCTGCTGACAATAATCAGATCATTGCCGCCCTTCAACAGTACCAGACCTGCAATCAATCCGCCAATAACAAGTACGACAATAGTTAGGATAATCAGGTTTTTCTTCGATTTTTTCTTAGCCATTTTACAATGCCTTGAATTTATAGATTATAATTGTTTTTTCTATTTCGAAAGAGAAGAATCGCCCGAAGCAATTTCTCTTATATCTTCTTTCTTAAAAACGGCTGTATCCGCATACATATCATGGAATCCTTGTTTGCGATCGTTAAGAACAAAGAAAAATCCAATGAATACAATCAGAGAGGCTAACAATGAAAATATGTCAAAAATAGCTATTGTTAGCAGTATTCCAATGAGTGAGAACAATACATCGGAATGCTTAACGACAAATCTTTTTCCTAAAGCCAAATAATCAGCTCTTGTGCCGTCGCTGTTGGTGATTCTTATTCCGAATAAAATTTTACCCGGAGTCGCGGCAAATAATACTTCGCTCAAAGAGTACAACAGGTTAATAAACACAGATAATAATCCTAAGCTCACACTGAAGCCCTCAATAAGAGTCGTGAATTCTTCCATCATTTCCGGATCGTCCAATACGTTTATGAAATCTGTTCCGCTGAACAACTCCAAGATTGGATCAATCACTCCGGTATAAACTATGGCTATGAACATTATTATCGACAAAATAACGAAATCAATCAAATGTGCCGCGAATCTGAGACCAAAACCTACTCTTCCGGGATAGGCGCTGTAATCTGTCGGGTAATTGAAGGACTCTAAATCGAGAAGTTCTTTTTGTTCCTCTCCTGACAAATTCTCAAAGCATTCCTTGCACACTTCCTGAGTCGCAAAGTAATAAGAAGAGGGGTATTCGTTCTCGCATTTAATACATTTCATTTTTTGTATCCTGTTTAAGTTAGATTAATTCAAATTATTATAGTTTGCCTAAGGCAAACAGCAATTCTTTCTGGGTCAGAAAGTATGTGTATACTGTATTGATTCTGTTTATTTGCGATGTTATCAACTGCGAATTGGCAGTCATGTAATCAGTTATAGTCGCCGAACCCACTTTGAATCTTTCTTTCGCACTCTCGAAATTTCTCTCGGAAGCTTTGAGCGAGCGGGCTGTTATATCCAATTGTTTTTCGACTGATTCAAGATTGAGATAGGCCGCTTGAACAGAAGATCGAATGCTTTGTTCTAATTGAAATTGCTGTATTTCAGCTTGTCTCAATTGCAGAGTCGCATTTTGAATTCTTGTGTTGGTTTGGAATTGATCGAAAACGGGTAAGCTGAAGCTTAAGCCAAGAAATGAACGACCTTGATCGAATTCTGTTAATTGGTTGTTGTTCCATCCCCATGACATATACGACGATACTCTTGGGAAATATCCGCTTCGTGCCGCGCTGACTCCTGATTGAGCTGCTTGGATACTATATTGTGTAGATTTAAAATCATCTCTGTTGTCAAGAGCAAGATCGATCGCTCTCGAATAATCAGAGATTGAGCTTCTAAATCTGCGCACGTCAACTTCACTGACTTCTTTCAATAATCCTAAATCAGAAAAATCTGCTGTTGTATTGGGATTCATTCCCATAACAGTCAACAACATCGCTTTAGATACATTATAATCATTTTCAGCACTAATCAATTCAAATACTTTGTTGCCTAGATAAGCTACCTGTGATTAAACAGCACCAATAGAGATTAATCCTGCTTCTTTTTGAGCCTTGATTCTTTCTAATTCCTTTTCACCAAGCTTCAGATTATCAGCTCTGATTTCAAGAATCTTTTTTTTCTTCACTACATCAATAAAGTTTCTGTAAACATCTCTCACAACTATATTATCTATATAATCAGCATCGAGATTGGCAGAGCGGAATCTGTCCTGAGCTTGAGAATAATATTCGCCTCTGCTGAAACCGTCAAATATTGTCCAACCGAGATTTGCGTTCATATTGTAGGAATTGGGAGAGGAAGGATTCGGCAATGTCATCGATACACCGCCGTAAGAGGCATTGATTGAGTCAGAAGGATTCAAATGCCGACTGTAGCCTCCGTTGACACTCAAATTCGGCAAATACTGACCAAATGCGCCTTTTATATCAGCACTTGCGGCATCAATTCGCGCTCCTGAAAGCAATACTTCGGGATTATTCTTGAGAGCTGTATTTATGCAATCTTTAAGAGTAAATGTCTTAGGCATTCCTTTGTATTGAGCATTAGCCACAGTGACTGCGAACAACAAAAGAATTACAAGAATATTTTTTTTCATCTGTATAAAATCCTCATCAAAATTCAGAGTCTCAAAATCAATTAATTAAAGATACGATTTTGAGCGCTTAATGTTACATAAAAATATAATGAATTGTTGCTTTAGGAGCGGCTTAATAATATCTTTGCTGAAGATTGCGAACAGTATATTAGATTACATTGCAGAATAAGCAAAGAAGTTGCGCAACTTTTAATCAGATTAATTCTGCTTATAAGTCTTAAATTCTGATTTCTTGTTCCGTTTGTCAATTGCTCTGACTTTGAATTCAAAAGGTTTTTCAGGATCTATAGGAGTCAGTCTGAATATTTGAATATGTATTATTTCATCTTTCGATTCGGGGATACGGCCTCTCGGCTCAAATACTTCGCAATTGCCTTGGACTTCTAATCTGACTGCATTGTTCTTGTTATTATAAACACCGTAACACTTGCTGATGATTTTAATTTCGGGTTTAACTTTTGATCCGGTATTCTGCATATTGTCTATGACCGGAGCGGGATAAGACAAGACTCTTATTTCATGTCTTTGACCGTATAGATTTCCGTCTATGTAACATTCCAATGTCAGGACTTTGTTAGTATCGGATATTTTTGGTGAAAAGCTGAATTTCCCCCCTTGTTCGCTGGTTGCAAGAACACGGAAACCGTCTTTAATTTCGGCGCGAGTCTCTTGCCCCATAATAAACGGCATATTGGGGTTGATATCGTAAGTTTTTTCAGGATATTGCATTCTTTCGTATTCAGGTTCTTGTATAGGAATGGGAGAAACTCTGAAATCTACACTGTATTCTTTAGTGTCATTTTTAAATCGAGCGATAACTTTGACTTTCATTTCACCAAAAGCAGGAGTTCTGCCGGATAAAATTATTTCATTGCCGGAAATTTTAAATAATGCAGCAGTTCCTTCATTATTACCCGGTTTGTTGACAACACGGACTTCGGGGTTTTTCTCCAAATCGCGTGAAGGCATAGCGTTAAACACCATGATACGATTTTCCCATTTCTGATAAGCTATAGTTCGCACAGAGGGTTTGATTGCCTGCATGTCTATATTGCCGTCGTATAAGGGAATTCTCGAATTAACAAATCGTGGATCGCCCGGTTGGTAATTTCCGCTTTCACTTCCCGATCCGGAATAAACGATTCCGTCCGGACCTAAATAATCCCCTGTGTTGTCCAAGAAAATCATCTGAACGTTGAATTCGGTTTCAGCGTACAATTCTCCGGATTCACTGCTGTCAGCACTTTTTGGTTTGTCTATTAGAAAAGCTGATGCTTTGACTTTTATATGATAAGTTTTATTTACTTTTTCATGAATCGGCGGCGTCCATAGAAAACGTGCGGCATGTTGGCTGAGATTTTGTTCGTATCTGAAATATCTGTCCGAATTGTTGTCAGCATTCAAACGTAATTCTTTTTTGTTTTGAGGATCAACAATGAAAAATTCTAATCGAACGTTTTCAACTTTTCCGTCGTATAAAATTGTATTCATAGAGTCGAGCGATACTATTGTAAGCCCGAGGGAATCACGACGAAGAGTACAAGTCAGATTGCTTTTGACAGGATGGAGAGAAAAAGGACTTTGAACAAGCATAGTTCCGTCACGGTCATCATTCAACTCACCGCTGTCCTGTCTGTCGGGAAGCAAAAAAATGATTGCCGCCAGATAGAGGATGAAGTAAATTTCGACCGTTCCGCGTTTGTTTATGCTCATATTTCATTGCGAGGATTCTTCGAAACATAGTCCCAAAGATTATCTCAGCTTTATTAATTATTTTGACAATTTTGTAGAGATTACTCTTTCTACTTCTTTTCTGACGGCTATTTCAATTTCTTCGCGTTTGAGCTTGTCGGCAGCAACATTGAAACTTTCGACAGAACTTTGAAATTCTTGAAGAGTTGCATTAGTCACACGCATAGTGTCCAACATTTCAGGATTCGGAGCAATTGCCTGTGAACTGTTTTCCGCCACTCGATTGACTGAGTTGATCATATTGACTTGTTGTTTGATTAATTCTTCCATCGAGCTCCCGATCTCTTCGAGATGGACGACTACTGCCGCAAAATCTCGGCCGATCTCCCCTATTTCCATTATCAGCTCTTCTGTTGAGCTTTCAGTCTCTTCATCTTCAGTCTTAATATCTCTGACGTCTTCATTCGGAGAAAACAACATAATGACAAATATAAAAACCAACATCAGAGCCTCAAAAATTACGCCGCCAATTACCATATCTTCGCTTACATGGTCGCCGAATCTGCGCGCGCCTATTAGAACTAACAAGGCGGCAGCTCCAAGATATACAAACGAATTGACTGTTGAAAAATAGAAGCGATGTACAATTTCTTCCATCCACAAAGCACTGCCGGAGATGAATCCGAGCGGATGAAGCACCGTAACTTCTTTTTTTGAATACCTGAATATCTCACGTTCTCTCACGCAAATTTTCCAAGTGAGCATAAGCACCGACAAACCGGAGAGCTGTTTATCATATTTTAATTCATGAAACAACTCAACCAGAAACTTCCGGCCTTCAACGGATGATAATGTATCTATTTTTTTCATATTGGACCCCGATCTAATTTATTTCGGTGTAAAACTCATTCAACTATGCAAAATACGAAAATTTTTAAATACCGGTCTTGTTTTTACTAAACACAAGACTGAAATCAAAGTTCTCTATGGAAATACTAATCAAAATACGAGCCGGAAATAGAAAGACCCGTCTATAAAATTCAGACGGGCCTTTATTGATAGGAATTAATGTTTATTTACGTATTACCGGATTTCACACTGTCATATATCGCAAATTTTATAGTTTGAATTCCGTCAACAACTTAGTGCAAAAACAATATAACAATTTTTTAATTAATATTTGCAATTTGTAATTCATAA
>JAQIDA010000181.1 GCA_027858275.1 Candidatus Kapaibacterium sp.
ACAGCCAAGACCGGTGTCAACATTGAAATTGTATCAGGAATATAAAACACATGATCGGCATAGTTCTTAATTTGCTCATCGCCTTCCGTAGCAATCGCGATGACCTTGCCTTTTCTTGCTCTTACTTCCTGGATATTTGAAATAACTTTGTCATATATTTCATCTTTTGTAGCGATAAACACAACCGGTAAATCTTTTGTAATTAATGCTATCGGACCATGTTTCATTTCAGCTGCCGGATAGCCTTCAGCATGTATATATGAAATTTCTTTCAGCTTCAAAGCACCTTCGAGAGCTGCAGGGAAATTGTATCCGCGGCCAAGGTACAGACAATTGCTCGTATCAGCAAAACTATGAGCTATTTCTTTGATCTGATCCGATTTATCCAGTATGGCTTGAATCTGATCAGGAATTTTAATAAGAGCGTTTGCGATACGCTTCCCGTCACTCTGAGACATGCGGTGCATTCTTCCGAGATACATCGCAAACAATGACATGGCGGACAGCTGGGATGTGAAAGCTTTAGTTGATGCAACACCAATTTCGGGACCTGCGTGAATATATATACCTGCATCCGTTTCGCGAGCGATTGAACTGCCTACTCCGTTTACAATTCCAAGGGTAAGCGCGCCTTTTTGCTTGGCGTCTTTTACGGCCGCTAAAGTGTCTGCCGTTTCACCGCTTTGGGAAATCGCGACAACAATATCATCAGGATAAAGCGGTGAGTTTCTATATCTGAACTCTGAGGCGTATTCAACTTCAACAGGAATTTGCGCTAAATTTTCAATCATATATTCCGCTGTAAGAGCAGCGTGCCATGAAGTACCGCAAGCCGTGATAATGATGCGCTTAGCATTACGAAGTTTGTCAGTAACATTCCTCAATCCACCAAGCATTACATTGCCCTGATGAGCCATCAGCCTGCCTCGAAAAGCATCATGGAAAGTATTGGGCTGCTCGTGGATTTCCTTGAGCATAAAATGATCGAACCCGCCTTTTTCTATTTGCTCAACATTGAAGCTGAGCTCGTGAATATCATTCGTGGTAGTTTCATTGAAAATCGTTTTAGTTTTGAAGCCTTTACGATCAATAATGGCCATTTCATTTTCAGAAAGGTATATAACTCTGCGTGTGTACTGGATGATAGCTGAAGCATCTGACGCGACTATATATTCACCTTCTCCTATACCAAGCACCATTGGACTGCCGCGACGAGCAGCAATTAGTGAATCAGCATCATCTGAGGACATAACAATTATGCCAAATGTACCGTCAACTTCAGACAAAGCTGTGCTGACAGCGTCTTCAAGATTATTTAGCTTTTCATACAATGCACCGATATAAACAGCCAAAACTTCCGAATCCGTCTCAGAAACAAACTTGTATCCCTCTTCCGTAAGTTTTTGTTTGATAACAGCGTAATTTTCAATTATTCCGTTATGAATAACAGATATTTTGCCGGAATTGTCAAAATGAGGATGAGCGTTAATGTTATTAGGTTCACCGTGAGTAGCCCATCTTGTATGAGCTATTCCGATAGTTGATGTTATTTCATCAAGATTTAATAGTTTCTCTAACTCTGATACTTTCCCTGCTTGCTTGACAGTTTCAATTTTTCCGTCTTGGAAATAGGAAATTCCGGCTGAATCATAGCCTCTGTACTCTAGGCGTTTCAATCCGTTTAATAATATATCTGATGCTTTTTGAGAGCCGATGTATCCAACTATTCCGCACATAATTCTTTTGTCGTTTTTTAATAAATTCTTTGATTGATACCTGCTTGACAAAGATAAGGTATTATTTGGAAAAAGAGGGCCGAATTCTTGGATTCTAATTGATAAATCCGGCTTTCAATGAACTCCAAGTAACAGAAACGGAATCATTCGAAGGATTCATATCGGTCCACTGTTCTATACTCCATGTCCCGTCCGTCCCCGGTTTAATAAGGAATCTTAATGTTCCGGCGAATATCGGTTCAATTGTTTGACGAGAATGATTGACCGTGAGATGATAGTCCGACTCAAACACTGCTGAATCCTGTTGCTTTATCTCAAAGCTGTATTGCTCATTATTCGACAGAATTAACAGCGGGAATACGTCAGATTCCATATTGGACATAAGCGAACTGAATGCTTTTCTTTCACTTTCGATATTCCATCCGATAAACATAGTTCCGAACTTGCCGAGCGCTTCGGTTGACGGTATAAATCTGTATGAAGCTGAAAAATTCTTTGAAGTATCCGAAAAACAAGCCGTAAAATTATCAACATTCTTTTCTTTAACGGCATTTGTGAAATTCGCGATAACAATCTCAGGGGCAAACGGCGGCTTGAAGGACGAACGCCCCGTATCAGGCACCTCGGGAGTACGAGTAGAGAATATATCACAAGATTGCACGAGCAATAATAAAGTCGCAATGAAGATTATATGTTTTTGGATTCTCATTTTCTCTTTGAATATTTTTTTAGATTTCGATTCGTCCTTCTATGGCTCGAGAAATTGTTGCTTCGTCGGCAAATTCAAGATCTGAACCGATGGGCAGCCCACGAGCAATACGTGTAATTTTAATATCTAAGGGTCGAATCATTTTAACGAGGTATTGCATGGTTACTTCGCCTTCGACACTCGGGTTCAGAGCGAGTATGATTTCCTCCACTCCGTCAAGCCTTTGTATAAGTTCAGCTATTTTTAAATCTCCGGGGCCGATACCGTCCAAAGGATTTAAACTTCCGTGCAGTACATGATATTGACTGAAATATTCTCCGGTCTTCTCAATAGCGTTGACGTCATTGGGCTCTTCCACAACACAAATAATTGAGGTGTTACGTTTTTTTGAAGCACAAATCGGACAAGGATCAGTTTCTGTATAATTATAACAATTAGAACAGAATTTCACATTTGATTTTAATTCCTGCAATGATTCTGAGAATTTATCAATATAGCTTTCATCTTGTCTTAATAAGAAAAAGGTCAGTCTTTGAGCGGTTTTTCTGCCGATAGTCGGTAATGATGCGAACATATCAACCGTCTTTTCCATTGACTCTGAAGTATAAAGCATTTATAAACTTCCGAAAATTTATTATTAATATCACTAATATCACGTGAAATTTCCACGACTAGTGTTTTTATATGTGCCGACAGCATAAGCCGTCGGCCGCTTACCATTTATTATTTTTCTTTTATCCTTTTATATAAATCAGGATATTCCTTGTTAATTCTATCTTTGAACTCATTATACAGCTTTTGATATTCGTCTTTGTTGTCCATTATTATTTCAACAAATTCTTTATCAAGTTGAATGCCTGCGACAAATTCTGCTTTTTCTAATTTCCTTATGAAAGCAGTTCTTGTTTTATCTGTATCAGTAGGAATTTCCCCTAGTGTATCACGTTTAGGATTACTTGTTTTAATTCCTTTCAAATCGGCTTCATCTAAAAAAGCACCATTCAGATGCGCGTTCGATAATATAGCACCATTCAGATGTACTCCATATAACATAGCATCTTCAAGATGCGCATACATTAAATTAGCATCTTCTAGATGCGCATCATATAAAGTAAATCCTTCTAAATTCATTTCAGATAAATTTGCTTCAATCCAGTTAGTATTACTTAAATCAATTTTAACTTTTTCATTTTTTCCATTTTCTCTACGACCTAAAACAGTTATAATTGCTATTACATCAGAATCTACTTCTTTTGAAAAAACAAGAATATTTGCCTCTCCTTGAAGCTCTTCCATCGTGTTTTTATAAATTATATATTCTTCCTCACTAAACTCTCTATTTTTCCGAATATAAGCGGCAAGCAATTCAATAATTTGATTAAGGTATTTGGAGTCATATTCGTTTTTGGAATTCATTATTTGTTCTAATGAATTAATAGCACCTAATCTAACAGCAATGTTATCATCATTTCCTAATTGATCAATAGCTTTGGTATATTGCTCAAGCGTAAGAGTTTCTCTATTAGACTTTCTTTGTTCTTCGTTTTGTTTTATTTGTTCATCAACCTGTTTCCTTACAGCTTTAGCATTTTCTTGGGCAGCTTTAGCATTATTTTGAGCAGCTTTAGCATTTTCTCCCATGGCTTTTGCATTATCTTCCAT
Organism: Candidatus Kapaibacterium sp.; assembly: GCA_027858275.1. Classification (GTDB taxonomy): domain Bacteria; phylum Bacteroidota; class Ignavibacteria; order Kapaibacteriales; family UBA2268; genus JAQIDA01. The sequence goes on from JAQIDA010000181.1 coordinate 4,108, forward strand.
AGCTTTTGCCCGCTTATAGGCAATGCCCATACCAAAAAGAAAAAGAATGCCGCCAACAACTTGAATAACAGCAGCTCTTTTATCATTGATCATTTGATGATACTTTTCATAGTCATTTATCTTACCATAATCAACTAAATAATCCGGCAGTAGGCAAATTGCACATAGCGATAATATAGCAACTACAAGAATAGCAACTTTCCAATGCTTTTCAATAAATTCTTTCAAATGATCATCTTTCCATTATTAAACCAACAGCAATAACATCAAAGATTCAATCCCGGGATATTCGGCATCATCCCGCCTATGGATTTCATTTCCTCAGCAACAGTATCCGCTGCCTTCTTTGTCGCTTTGTTAACCGCGGCAACAATCAGGTCTTCTAACATTTCAATTTCTTCAGGATCAATTAATTCTTTGGCAATATTGATTTTTTGGACTTCATTGGAACAAGTCATCGTAACCGTCACCATTCCTCCGCCGGAATCAGCCGTAACAACTTTCTTTTGAACATCCGCTTTGATTCTCTCCATCTCTTCCTGCATTTTTTTTGCTTGTGAAAGCATTGACTGCATATCAAAATCCATATTTATCTCCTTGTTTTCACTCTGTTTGTACTTGATTCAAAATTAAGCAAACTTTTTCAGTTCAAAAAGTATTTATTTTTGCATTTTCGCAACATTAAGTATATATTTGAGTAGACTATAATAATCAATATTTATTCTATCGTATAAGGAATTATAATGGGAATGTTTAAAAGAATTGCGGATGTTTTCAAAGCGAACGTAAATGAGGCTCTCGATAAAGCAGAAGATCCGGAAAAAATGCTCAAGCAAATGATTATTGAGATGGAAGAATCTGTCAATAAAGTTGCATTGGCTGTGGCTTCAAGTATTGCTAATGAGAAGGGTCTTGAGAGAAAAATTGAAAAGAACAAACGTGAAAGCGTCGATTGGGAAAAGAAAGCAACTCAGGCCTTAGGCTCTAACCGTGAAGATTTGGCTCGTGCCGCTCTCGGGAAAAAACAATTATGCGACCAATCCATTAACGATTTAGTGCCGATTTATCAACAGGCACATACCACTGCCGATAAACTCAGGGATCAACTCAAAACTTTGAAAACGAAACTTGATGAAACAAAAACAAAACAAAGCACACTCATCGCAAGATCGCAAGCAGCAAAAGCTCAGAAAAACATATCTAAGTCATTGAACGGTATGGGCGACGATGCCTTTGGCAGCTTTGATAAGTATGAAAAGAAAATTGAAACTATGGAATCCGAAGCCGAAGCTCTCGGTATGCTTTCAGATGAAGATGTATCATTGGATGATGAATTCAAAAAACTTGGTGCTAATTCTGATGTTGACACAGACTTGGATGCTTTGAGAGCAAAAATGGGAATTCTTCCTAAAGCGGATGATCATAAACAATTGCCGGAATAGAGTTTCAATTATTTGAATAATTATTAAAAAAACAATCGGAGATAAAAAAATTATGTTGCATATTTATCACTCCCCAACCGGAAGCAATGCAAAAGATTTCTCGGCAGCACAGGAAGAAATGATTGCTAACGGATCAGTTACCGGTGAATCTAAAGGACTCATCGATCAAACCATAAAAAGGGTCGAGGAAGTCCTTGATGAGCATTTTCCCGACTATTTGAAATATGATAACGGGTCTTTCGCAATCTCGCGCGGGTCTACTCATGTATCAATCGTTGTTCGCCACTTCCTCAAAGGTGAAACTATCATCGAAAGCACAGCCAACGTCGTCAGCGGTGCCGAAATTTCTCAAAAGCTTATGAACTTCCTGCTTAGAAAAAATGCTCAATTGCATTTTGGCTCTTTCTCACTGTTGTTCGATGACACAATTACATATTCACATTCGATTTCAGGGTCCAACCTTGATTCAAATGAATTAATTACTTCTTTGAGTACTGTGGCTTTCATCGCTGATTATTATGATGATATTATTGTCGAAAATTACGGCGGTAAACGTTCTGCTGACATAGTATCAGAATTCGAAGCCTATTGATATAATCAGGGCCAATGAAATGCGGTAATATAAAACAAAAAAACCTTCCGCGGATTGATAGCTGCAGAAGGTTTTTTTCTTTAATCTAAGTATTTATCAATTAAAAGCTGTTACGCAATTCGTTTTTTGCACGGACATATTTAATACTTTCGCCGAGTTAGAAATCAGTTCTTCAGCGTCTTTGGTACTGCGAGACTCAGCCAGACCTATACTGACCGTGACAGTAAAACGTTTGTCATTATATTCCATTACAGAAATAGCAATTTCAGATCTCAATTTCTCTGCCCATATTTTTGCGTCCTGAATATTCGATCCGACCAAACCAATACCGAATATGTTGGATTCTTCTCTGCCTATAGCATCATATGTACGCAACTTTTTACGAATTAAATTAAGTACATGAAGAAGTATCTGCTCTGAGCGACCGCGATGAGATTCGGGATCAAGAGATATATATTTATCAATTTGTATCAAACAAATTGTAAACGGCATATCGAAGTCAGAACTTCTTGTGTACTCTTCATTGATTCGTTTGAAAAATGCAGGAGAATTCAGCAGACCTGTTTTGTTATCCTCGAGACAACTCTTTTCTAACATTCTGTTTAAAAACATCTTTTCAATAGCTGCACCGGCATGTTCTCCGATAGTTTTCAATATCTCAAGATCGTAGCTTGTCCATGGCTTATCTGTTTTGCTTTCAATAAAAAATGCCCCATAGCAATCCTTCCCGGACAACAGCGGAATCGCAGTGAAATGACCTTCGGGGATTGTCCCGCCGGGATGCAAACGGATTACATTTTCAGTGCTTGCGCAATGAGTAATACTCCGGGTTTGTATCGAGTTGCCGATTACTGAATTATCAAAATCTATAAATCTTCCGAGTGAAGAAGTCGATTCATTAGTATTCTTCTCACTAATTACATTGATCTGCCATGCACTTTCATCTTCATTGAAGCAGCATACGCCGGTTTTAACGAAATCAAAAAGTTTGCCGGTTGAATGGACAATCGCTTCGGCTATATCGTCTATATCAGCATCCTTATCCGCAACATAATCATTGAATTGATTGACCAACTCCAATGTTTTTGAAGCTTGGAGAAGGTCGTATTTATCTGTGTAGCTATGAACCAAGCCACCAATTAGTTTTGTGAAATGCCCGAGAAATCCTACAATAGAAGGGACATAGGCATTAGTGAATTTTGAATCAGCACAGATGATTCCTACAACAGATTCTTTATAGAATACGGGGACACCAATAAAAGATGCTGCGCCGGTAGCCTCCTTATAGTATGGAATAAGTTCCGTTTCAGCAGCAGGATTGATTTCAGATAATATCTCAGGTTTAACATTTTTTACGATTTGACTGACTATATCATCAGCAAGCTTAATTTTCTTGTTATCAATAATTGAATCCTTTAGATCAGTCACATAAGATTCAAGAACAAGTTGATTTTTTTCTTGATCATACAACATAAAGGCTGCTGTGCGCGTGCTTGTCACGGAGCGAATGATCATCAGCACCCTTGTTAGGAAATATTCAAACTCTTTGCGCGGTCCTTGTCCAAAAACAGGTTCCTGCTCCATAAATATAGAAGTTGATACATCAAGATTTGATTTTGGTTTATCTTCAACTATTTCCGTTTGATTATCAATCTGATCGTTTATTTCTTTTTCTGAGTCGTTCTTATTTTCAGTAGCAGTAGCAACTTTGATTTCAGGGCCCGAAACTCTGTCAATTTTTATTTGTTTTACTTCAGGTTTATTCTCTTCTTCGTCGATATCTTTGACAACATTTTCAGCAACTTCATCAGTCTCGTCCTTGCTTTCAAGCGTCGAATCAACCGAATAATCTTGTTTGATTTTCATTTCACTGTCAGAAAGTATCTTCATCCCTGATAATTCATCTGAAAACTCGCCTTTCTTTTCATCTTCCGGCTCAATATCAGGCTCAGAATCAGCAACAACCGGAACTTCAACGATGTCATCTTCGGGCTTCTTTGATCCGCCGGTTTTCGTCAATATGGTAAAACCGTCATCCTGTTCACCTTGATCATCGTAGTTAATTTCTTCGTCAGACTTTAGATCTTCAACCGGATCAGGGCCAAACTCATTGTCAAAATCTTCAATTACCTGTCTTTTGGCATCATTATCTTTTTTGACCGTAACTGTGAAGCCGGTCGCAGACAGATTACTTTTAAATCCGCTTGATTCGACAATTGAGGACCATCTCCTTGAAATCTGCATTGCTAAAGCAACTATACCAAGCAGAGATATGCACACACCAATGAGACGAACGGCAATTTCATCAATGAAAATTGCAATCAACATACCTATCAATATCGTAACAAAAGTTAAGCTGTCGCCGGGAACAATTGTTTTTTTCCAATCGAATTTTTTTTGGTTCATAGCCGGAGTTTTTTTTATTTGTTATCAGTTAGTTTATTATAAACCATTGACAATCATGCGGGTTGCTAAGCTCAAGAAACAGCAATTTTCTGTTGCCGGATTGATCATTGTCTCTACTTCTATTTTAGAATTCTTCTGTACAATTCTCTGATTTTATTAGTTAAAACAAGAGATCCCCCGCACGAAGAATCAAAGAACAAACCGAGAACTGAAGCATCAGTCTTGAGTTTATTCATAAGATGATTTTTACATCGGACAAAATATAAACATAATTAAATTAATATGAAACGTTTTTTTTGATTATTAGAATAATAATTCAAACATTAGTCGTTTGCAACTGTGGGGGTTAACCCCTCAGTTGCAATAATTCGATACAGGATAGTTCAAAATTATAATCTCAATTGCTTGATATGTTTGATTTGAAGTTTAGTTTTGATTGTCTCTTTGAATTTTAGATCGTTAACTGATGCCTCAATTTCAATATCAAATTGTCCGTCAGCCCTGTGCAATGCTCCTCTTGGCGTAAGCACTATTTCATACGATCCGCTTGCTTTTGATTTATTAATAGTGGCGAGTTTACTCACATCGTAGAAACCACAATTTCCTTGCTTGGTTTCCATTGATTCAATGTCGGCTCGTATTGTCATATTGCCTACATTGTAGTCGCTTACATGAACTTTGGCTTTGCCGCTCCAAGCAATTGATGACAGATGAAAATTCATTGAGCATTCCCATACGCTGTCCTCTGCAACTTCGCCGTTCGGAAGAGCTAATTTTTTTAGATCGGAAAGATATTCAGAACGAGGCTGAGTCATGCCTGATAACAAGTAGAATTTTCTTATAATCGAAAATTTAGATTCAAGAATTTCTTTTGCTGATTTATCCAAAGCGTCAGTTTCCACTTTGGCAAGATCACCGTAGGGAGAATATGTAATTACATATTCAGCTCCGAGCAAGGCAGAATACATCTTAAATTCACGCGTATACTTTGAAGGATAATCATTTGCCTGAGAATTGAATTCATAGGACTTGCTGCCGTCAGTGAGTTTGTATCTCATGGAATCAATACTGATTTTAATACTCTGAAATCCTTCGTCCGGCAGATTCTTAACCAAATGACGAATAAAATAAGTCACTTCCCTCGTATAGGTCTCTTCTGTTCCGTCTTCTAAAGTACGAACAACATCTGACGTTTCGTCGATACTAAAGATATCATAAAAATTTACTTTCAATACGTATTCGGGAGAATACATTGTAACAAGTTCAGTGCTGTCTTTTGGAGCAGATTGAGTGCTTGAATTGATTAAAAATACAGCAGCCAGTGCGACAATTAATAATCTCATAATATTTGTTTTCTTAGTCATATTTATTTCCTGTAATTAAGTTTTGAAAAATAATACATCGACCATGCGGCTATTGTCATGCCGTCCCATATTTCATTTGTTTTTATCATATCGTTTATTTCATCGCTTGTTAATTCAAGCAATTCAAATTCTTCGGTTTCATCGGGCGCAGTTCCGGTCAAAGTTAGACCTGAAGCAAGATACACCCGGCAAACCTCGTTTGTAACACCGTTAAAAGGATTGTTCTCGCCAATAAACTCTAAGCTGTCAGCTGTGTATCCTGTTTCTTCTCTAAGCTCTTCCCCGGCGTTTTCAAGAGAAGTTATCAGCGATTTCTGTCCGCCTCCCGGAAATTCAATACTCGATTTTGAGTTCAAATATCTGTATTGCCGACAAAGAATATATTTATCATCATTTATTTGTGGTATAATCATTGTCGATCCTGTTGAATCCACATAATGATATTCGCCTTGGCCCCCTCGCGGAAGCTCGTATTCATCGAATCTATATTTCCAATACGGATTTTCAAATATAATTTTTGATGACAATTTATCGTACTTCATTCTTCTATAGGGTATAAATTCAAAATCAACACAATAGTAAATCGTTTGAAAACCGTTTTTATTATAACAAATAAGACATCGTTCCGGGTACATTTTATCAAAAAAAAGCTCTGCGTACAACAGAGCTTTAATTAGTGAGGCAAATAAATTATATCAAACGTCCAAGTTTTTGACATACTGAGCGTTTTGTTCTATAAATGCGCGTCTCGGGGGCACTTGATCAC
>JAQIDA010000298.1 GCA_027858275.1 Candidatus Kapaibacterium sp.
GATAATTATTTGTTCCTACCAGAACATCTTTTCTCAAAGTGAAATTCTTAACGCGAGCGGCAGCGACTTTTTTGATCTCAGCTTGTGGAAATCCTGATACGAGAGCCTTAGTCATCCCGCCGAGTTTTTCTATGTCAACGAACAAATTCCAGGCTTTGTGAATAAGTTGATCGGTCAGATATTCAACATAATATGAACCGCCCGCAGGATCAATTACCTCGGTCATATTACATTCTTCTTTGAGTATAATCTGAGTATTGCGAGCAAGGCGTCTCGAAAGTTCGCCTGAAGGTCTAATATTTTCATCAAACGGAGCAACTTGCAAACTGTCGCATCCTCCGATAATTGCCGAAATAGATTCGCCTGTTGTACGAAGCATATTTACGTAAGGATCGAGCGGAGTCATGTTTGTACCGGAAGTTTTCACATAGATATTCATGATGCAATCATCATCAGTTCCGCCGAATTCTTTCACTACTTTTGCCCAAAGCATTTTTGCCGCTCTGAACTTAGCTATTTCCATAAAGAAATTCGGGCCGACTTTGAAATTGAATTTGATCTGTTCCGCCGAATCATTGACAGCCACATCGTTTTTAATTAAATTCTTAATATATTCCGCGCCTGTAGCTATAGCGAATCCGAGTTCCTGAACAGCGTTAGCGCCTGCTTCGTGATATATCCCGCTGTTTACTTCAACTGTTGTAAAATCGGGAGTATTATCAGCCGCGAACTTAACGGCTTCCGACATCCTTTTGTAAGCGTCTTCGAGTGAACAGTAAGAATTCCCGGTATCGGAGAGTCTTCCTATCGGATCAATATCCGCGGAACCGCGTAAATTAGCGAGATTCAAATCGTTTTGTTTGTAATAAGCGACAAGCTGAGTATAAACAGCCGCCGCGTTGTCGGCACTGATGTTTATCGGAGCTGCTTCTAAATCGATATTTTTGAAAGCGATTTCGAAATCATTAATCGAATTCAGAGCCGGTGAGTCCGAATCAACCCGAAGATTAATCGCAGTTTGTCCTCTGCTGAGTGCATTAAGGGCTGTTTTATTAAATTCTTCGGGAGTATCGCAGGGGATTTCCTGAGAAATATCCCAAGCGTCTATTTTATATCCTGTTTCATCGCAACCGCGAACATAAGGAAAAGTTCCGGGTTGTTCGTTTGCCGTGTGGGGAAGACTCTCGACATCTGCCTGATTGTAGATCGGCTGAAGTTCAATATCTTCATAAGATTTGCTTATCAGCTTTTCAAAAGGTTTACCTTTAAGCGATTTGACGGCGACTTCTTTCCATTGCGCGTATGTCGGGGGCGTGAATTCAGAAAGCAGAGGCTCAAAACCTGCGTTCTTCTGATTCTTGTCCTTGTTTAATTCTGTGTTCATGTTCTTTTGCCGTAATTAATAAAAATTATGTCCTGTTCCGTTATATCTAAAACAAATATAGGCACATTCATATTAATAGAATGTGCCTAAATTCTTATGTGTTCTCATTTTTTCATTACTAAAGTCTCGGTCTTTATATCAGATGTATTATACATACTTAGAAAATCAACATTGCGTCGCCGTAAGCGAGCATTCTATAGTCAGTTTTCATAGCTGTCTTGTATGCCTTGAACAGATTGTCACTTCCCGCAAATGCCGATGTCAACAACAATGACGGTGAGGCCGGCTGATGGAAGTTTGTGATGAATCTGTTAACGATTTTAAAATCATAAGGAGGATAGATAAATTTATCTGTCCAACCCTTATTAGGTTTGATTTTGCCTGAAGTCAGCACAGATGCCTCAACGGCTCTGACAACACTTGATCCTGCGGCGAAAACTTGTTTCTTGTTTAGCAAAGATTTATTAATCAACTCCGCTGCTTCCATGGATATGGCGAAGTTTTCTGAATACATTCTGTGTTTAGTCAGGTCTTCCACTTCGATTTTTTCAAAAACACCCTGACCGATTGTCAGCATGATTTTAGCTATACTTACGCCTTTGTCTTCCAATGCCTGAAGCATTTCGAGAGTAAAGTGCAACCCCGCTGTAGGAGGTGCTATGGATGACAGATATTCATCTTTAGCGAAAATTGTTTGATATGTCTGTTTGTCCAGATCGGCAGGTTCTCTGTCTATATATTCAGGAAGCGGCATTTCGCCGATTCTCTGAATAATTTTCAATAAATCGCCGTCGTAGCTAAAACGAACAGTTCTTCCGCGAGAAGTAGTATTGTCGATTACTTCGCAATAGAACTTACCGTTATCGAAATATATTTTGTTTCCGATTCTTACTTTTCTTGCAGGCTCAACGATCACATCCCAAATTTTTTCTTCCGATTTTAATTCGCGGAGGAGCATAACTTCGATTTGAGCGTTGGTTTTTTCTTTTTTACCGAACAATCTGGCGGGAAAAACTTTTGTCTGATTAAGAATAAGACAATCGCCTTTGTTGAACATGTCTAAGAT
>JAQIDA010000308.1 GCA_027858275.1 Candidatus Kapaibacterium sp.
ATATTTCCTTGTTCGATGCTTTTCGACAAGCGGACAGTAACGGCGGGCTTCAGTCAAGAGCGAAGAAAGCAGCGGCGAATTTCACGGCATTTATTGAAAAATATATTAATATGAAGGAAGATTCTTCTCCTTCACAAACAGCGATTGAGTTTATCGAAGCATCGGGTATTCTGAAGATGTATAAGGATATCGGCACTGACGATTCGCTCGACAGATGGAACAATATTCAGCAATTGCTTGCGGATATATCGGACTTTTTCCGCAAGAACAAGAAAGCTGTGTTTGAAGATTATTTACAGCAAATCGCCCAGATGTCCGATATTGACGAAAAGGAATTGGGGGACGATCAAGTAAAATTAATGACTCTCCATTCCGCGAAAGGTCTCGAATTCCCGATTGTATTCATATCCGGTTTAGAGCAAGGAATAGTCCCACTCGCTAAGGCGGAAACCGACCCTGAAGAAGAGGAAGAAGAACGCCGATTGTTCTATGTGGGTATCACCCGTGCTGAGAAAAAATTATATATGAGCTATGCAGTGCGCCGCAATCGCTTCGGAGAAATCAAACAAAAGATGCCGTCCGCGTTTTTGCGGGAGCTCAATCCGGATTGCTTATTAAAAACAAAAAGACCTGCTAACAACACTCCCTCCCCGGCTTTCAGACCCAAGGCAATGCGCACAACTCGTTCGCCCTTCGTCCGGCCCCAACCGATTCCGGAAGAGCTGAACTATAAAAAAGGGGACGAAGTGAAACATTCCCAATTCGGTCTCGGCAAAGTTGAAGCAGTAGCGGGTTCGGGTGATAATGTCAAAGCGGTAGTGTTTTTCAGATCTGTGGGCAGGAAGGTTTTGATGCTGAAATTTGCTAAGTTGGAGCGGATGTGAAGGATTTGTCTGAGCAGATGATGAAGAATTTCATATATTATTTATAATCTGACGTAGGGGCGATCCCTCGTGGTCGCCCGGGTTTGAAAAAAAATCATCCGATGAAATTTTAATACTTCCAACACTCATCGGATAAAAAGATTGATAGAAATTTAATAACTAAGTGAATTAACAGAACTAGCATCACACTATGAAAAACAAAATAATATGGATCACCGGAGCGAGCCGCGGAATCGGTTTCGCTTGCGCCAAAGCATTGGCAGCGCGAGGCGCGAAGCTTGTGCTTAGCTGTTCTTCTCAGGAAACCGCCCGAGCGATGAAAAAGGAGTTTGCCGAGACTCCGGATGTTTATATCATGCCCTTTGATATTCGAAATGATGTTGCTATTAAGAAAGTAGTGCAAAAAGTGAAGCTCACAATGGGGCAAGTTGATATACTGATCAATAACGCCGGTATCGCAAAGTTCGGCGCGGCTGTAGAGATGTCAATCGAGGATTTGTATGATATGACTGCTATTAATTTCAGAGCTCTTGTTCAATGCACACAAGCCGTTTTGCCGCAAATGATTGAATCAGGCAGCGGCATGATAATCAATATTAATTCCGTTGTTTCGCAAAAAGTTTTTGCCTATTGCGCGGCTTATTCAGCTTCTAAGGCGGCGGCTCTGGCCTATAGTCGCTCATTGAGAGAAGAACTGAGATCAACCGGAGTAAAAATAGTAGATATTCTGCCCGGAGCTACTGAAACAGATATTTGGGACGATAAAAGCAGAGAAGAAAGCGGCACGAGGATGATGCAACCGGGAGATGTTGCCGCCGCAGTCGATCACGCTATTCAGGCAATGCTGAACGATAGATTGATGATTGAGGAAATGGTGCTGAGACCGCAAGGAGGAGACTTGTAAGATAAACCTTCCGAAGGTTAAGAGTAGTTTGCAACTTTTTTCATTTTAAAAAGGATAATTATGAAATATCTACTTATGATTTTTATATTGTGTTTCGCAATTTCTTGCGAAGATGAGAGCAACTCTGTTATAATTGACTCAAATATGCCCGAAGGCAATACGGATTATTATGTTCGAATTCAGTCTTTGATTCCAAATCCTGCCGGTACTGACAGCGGAAAGGAAAGCTTTATGCTAAAGAATTACGCTAATCGAGAATGCGATTTGACCGGTTGGTATGTGGAGGACCTTGCCTCAAAGCGATGTGAGCTAGATTCCGTAGGTATACTCGGGGCGAACGCTTCATATAATTATATTATTCTCAACGTGACGATGCTCAATAATGCATCTGAAACCGTGTATTTGAAAACCAAAGATGATATTATTGTTCAAACCGTCACTTATAAAAACGCTGGTGTAGATGAGGTAATCAGCACTGAACCTGAAACGGAAGAATAGTTTGAATGAATGATTTTCACTCAGAGGAAGAAGCGATAAATAAAGGAAACAAGCCGAAAACTGATAAAAATGAGTTTTCCCTAAAAGAAAAAATCGCCTCGCTTCCGACAAAACCGGGTATTTATAAATACTCCGATTCTGCCGGAACAATTATCTATGTCGGAAAAGCGATTAATCTCCGCAATCGAGTCAAATCATATTTTCAGTACGGTCGCCCCGTTGACGCTAAAACTAAAGTTCTGACACAAAAAATCGTTGATGTGGAAATTATCGTCACCGACTCCGAAGCCGAAGCTCTTATCCTCGAAAACACTCTAATCAAAAAGTACAAACCTCGATATAATATCATGCTAAAGGATGATAAAACTTATCCCTATGTGCGTGTAACTAATGAGGATTATCCTCGAATGTTTGTTACGAGGCGAGTGATTCGTGACGGCTCAAAATACTATGGACCCTTCACTGAAGGCGGGCAGCTTAAAGCACTGATGAAAACGATTCGGTCGTTGTTTATGCTTCGTAGTTGTGACTATAAAATCAACGCAGAATCTATCGCAACCAATAAATACAAACTTTGCTTGGATTACCATATTAAAAAGTGTGACGGGCCTTGCGAGGGTCTGATTTCAAAGGAGCTTTATAATCAGAATGTAAAACACGCCGTACGCGCTTTGAACGGGAAAACCGAGGATATTCGGAAACATCTGAAAACAGAAATGGGGCGTTTGTCCGAGGACATGCTCTTCGAGGAGGCGGCTGTTGTCAGAAACAAGTATTTGCAGCTCAATGAGTATTTATCAAAACAGAAAATCGTTACGACTGAGCTGATTGACCGAGACATCTTCGGTTTCGCTCGTGTGGACTCTGACGCTTGTGTATTGGTGTTCAAAGTTCGAGACGGAAAGTTGCTCGGCAAAAGGCATTTTATTATCACAAAAGTATTGGATCAACCCGACGATCGAATCTTGCAAAAAGCCGCGGAAAAATGGTATTTCGAGACAGGATTTGTACCCTAAGACGTGATGATGCCCTTTCTGCCTGATGATTCAGGCATTCTTACAAAATGGATGAAGAGTATTCGCAAGAAAAATGTGGAATTGTTTGTCCCTCAGCTTGGGGACAAAAAGAAATTTGTAAATATGGCGAGTATCAACGCTGAATTTCAACTTAAAGAATATCATCTGGCAATTTCCAAGCGTGAGCAAACTGTACCTCATGTTCTTAAATCCATGCAACGCGATTTGAGAATGAAAAATCCGCCGATAAGAATCGAATGCTTTGACAACTCGCATATTCAGGGTACGGAACTTGTTTCTTCGTGCGTGGTTTTTGAAAACGGTCGACCTAAGAAATCTGATTACCGAAAATTTATCAGCAGAACCGTAGAAGGCAATGACGATTTCGCCGCTATGAAAGAAGTAGTCAGTCGCCGCTATACACGATTGATAAAAGAAAAAGCCCAATTGCCTGATCTGATTATTATTGACGGCGGCAAGGGTCAGCTCTCGCAAGCGGTTGATATATTGAACGAATTGGGTATCTCGGACAAAATCTTAGTAGTGGGTCTCGCAAAACGTTTGGATGAAATCTTTTTTCCGGGTGAATCAGAATCCTTAGTTCTCCCCCGGGCTTCAAGCAGTCTGATGCTTATTCAACATCTCAGAGACGAAGCTCACCGATTTGCGATCAGCTTCCACAGACAACTGCGCGACAAACGCACTCTGCAAACTGAATTAACAGAAATTCCGGGTGTCGGAGAGAAAACCGCTAAAAAGTTGTTAATTGAATTCGGCTCAGTCGAAAATGTCAAAAAAACAAGTTTTGAAGAATTATCAAAAATTGTGAATGCACGAATTAGTAAAGCTGTTATAGAGTTTTATGAGGGCGGAAAAGATTAATCTGCTACCGGAAAAATATTATTGGGTAATGTGATTATTATTTATCAGTTTACAGTTTGTGTATGTTTTTCACAATTTGAATATGATTATGACAGATGCATTAGAGCTTATAGAGAACAGATTACTTGAATTAGAAGCAAGTGCTTATAGTTGCGAAGAATATCAAATTCCGACTTATTGGCTGAAAAATGATCCCTGCAATTGCTTTAAAGATGACAACTATATTTCCAAAGTCAATCCGATTGAATATTTCCTGCATCAGATCAGAAAAATCCAAGACTCTGAGTCATCCGAAACAATAAAACTGTCGAGTCTTGAGTATACGCGAGGGGCTGTTGTATACAATATGATGATTAGATACGCAACAGCATTCAAACACAGCGGCGGCTCTGAATTGAGGATTGATTGTGCTGACAATGAGTTTCGTGAAACCGGGACTTTCCTCAAAGCAATCGCAATTCTGCCCTATATCCAATCTCTCGGAGTTAATACAATTTACCTGTTGCCGATTACTGCAATCGGAAAGGACAGGAAAAAGGGAAATGCCGGCTCTCCTTATGCCGTAAAAAATCATTTTCAGCCTGACGAGATGTTATCTGAACCAATTTTGGATCTTAGTCCCGGGCTCCAATTCAGAGCTTTTGTTGATGCTGCGCATTGCCTCGGCATGAAAGTAATACATGAATTTGTCTTTCGAACTATGAGCGTTGACAGTGACCTTGCTATTGATCACCCGGAATGGTTCTACTGGATTAATGAAGCAGATAAAAATAAATACGGAATGCCGAGGTTCTTAAATTCATATTTGGATATTATCAGAACAAAAGTAGATAACGAAGATTACAACAAATTGCCCCTTCCCGACAAAGATTACAGGAGCCTTTTCAAAGATCCGCCGGAACTCGCAAAGAATATTGACGGAAAAGTTTACGGTTTGAATGACAGATGGGAAAAAATGATAATCCCGAGTGCCTTCTGTGATTGGCCGCCGGACGACCCACAGCCGCTTTGGGATGACGTTACTTATTTGAAACTGCACGATCATCCTGATTACAACTACATCTCGTATAATACTGTCAGAATGTATGATAAGTGTTTAGACGGGAAAAACTATAGAGTTGAGGATCTGTGGGAATACCTCAGGGGAATAATCCCCTATTATATCCAACATTTCAATATTGACGGAGTGATGCTTGATATGGGGCATTCATTGCCTCGCACTCTCAGATCCGCAATTGTTGATACTGTAAAACAGACGCACCCTGAATTTGTTTTTTGGGAAGAGAATTTTTATCCGAGCATTAAGTCTGTTAATGAGGGCTATGATGCTGTAGTCGGCAAACTCTGTCTTGATGAGCATAACCCAAAAGATTTGAAAAAATATTTCGATTTACTGAGTCGGGAAGGCTCTGTTATTGCGGGATTGGCTACTGCCGAGACTCATAATACTCCAAGGGCTGCATCAGACATTATGGGAGTTAATTTTAATAAAATGACTTGGTTTATGAATAATTTGCTGCCTGCTGTTCCGTTTATTCATGCAGGTTTTGAACTGTGCGAGACTATTCCCGTCAATACAGGTTTGGGCTTCAATACCGAGGAAGCAGTACAATACCCTGCCTCTAAGTTAGCTTTGTTTTCATACCGCGAATTACATTGGTCTAATAAAAACAAGATAATCTATTTTATCAGACAAGTCTCGAGAATACGAGTTGAGTATCAAGATTTGATTTGCGACTATTCCGCTGATTCGTTTGTATCCCTCAAAACTTCTTCTGAAGAAATAATATCGTTTATGAGGGTTGATCCAATCAGTGATATAAAGATATTTTTTGTGTGCAGCTATGCTGATAAAAAACAATACTTCACTGTTGGAATTCCCGGACTGAACGCGGATATGAAAGATTTAATCAATGATCAAGTTTATAATGTAGTCAACGGGAATTTTATTTGTGAGTTGGAACCTCGCGGATTCATCTGCGCCATTATAAACAACTCCGACAATCATATTATTGGCAATGGAAATGATGATTCCGGAGGCGATAAATGAGGGATGAACTCCTTGAATTGACTCTGTCTGACAATATAAGAAATAAGGCATTGCATGATTTTAACGGTGAGTTAGCATGGAAACGCACGGACATACCTGAGGTTCTAAACGGACTTATTGAAAAACAATATTCGATCATCGGAATAGAGCTGTGGGCAGCGAAAACTTATGACGAAAGCGACAGGCTTGAATCCATGAAAGTTTTGTTTCTGAATGTCAGCGGCATTATTAAAGGGAAACTTCCATTGAAAGACGGCAGCGCAAAAGCGTTTAGAGATTTCTTTGAACCAAAAGAGAACGAAACCTATACGGAATTTGTTAAAAGCTCTTCAATAGACGCAACTGCTTCGATCAATCGAATGAATGCTGAATTTTTTATAGCAACAGAGTTTGAAACCAAATTATTTTATCATTTAATATTTACTGATGAATTTTAACGATCATAAATAAACTTCGCTTAATTTCTGTGATATAATCTTATTTCCTCACTTCTCTCGGGCAACTCAACAATAGTTTATTCTGACAAACCGGGCTCATATTAACAATCATAATCGGAAAAATATATTTAAATCAATAATTATCAGATTGATGTACAATCTGACTAACTCTCTTTTAAGTCAAGATTATAGACATATTTAATATACATTATCCTGAGTCAGAATAGTATTTGCATAATATTTTATTTGCGATTAATATAGTTTTCCCGTAACTTTGCAAAAAAATATGGACTCGAATTTATGAGAACTATAATAACAATCAATATAAATTGAAAGGCCGGTATGAACCGTAAATCAAATCTGATTCAATATGAAACAATACTCAACGAGCGGGATGAAAATTCAATGCCCTTGATAATTCGTAAAAACGGAAAGTCTTTTCAAGTTACAATTCCCGGTGACGAGCCTGTTAATGTACAAATAACAGCCACAGAATTAAAAGAACTTAAATCAACTCAAAAAGTTATTCAACTAAAATAGTCGGATTCTTTGATATGAGATAGAATATAAGCTGAGATACAATTTATCTTGGCTTTTTTATTATAATACATAAAAAAAAGGCTCCCCAATATAGCGGGAAGCCCTAAAATACGGATAATCATTGGAATGATTATATCAGACCTTTTTCGTGTTTGACCTTCAATTTTTCAAGCATATCTTTTGTCATTGAATCAAGATCAAATGAGGGATCCCAATTCCATTCTTCACGAGCGCAAGTATCATCAACTCCGTCCGGCCATGAATCTGCTATTTCCTGTCTAAAATCCGGCTTATAAGATATTTCGAAATCGGGCATGATTTTTTTAATTGAATTCGCCAGAGTCGTCACGTCGAAGCTCATTGAACCAACGTTGAAATCATTGTGATGTACTAATTTTTCAAAATCAGCTTCAGCAAGATCCATTGTGGCCTTAATGCAATCAGGCATATACATCATCGGAAGTTTTGTGTCTTCTTTCACAAAGCATTCGTATTTGCCCTGTTTTACCGCGTCGTAATAGATAGCTACAGCATAATCAGTAGTTCCGCCGCCGGGGAAAGTTTCTGATGAAATGATGCCCGGATAGCGCAAACCGCGACAGTCCAAACCGAATTTTTTAACATAGTAATCTGTCAATACTTCGCCGGCAACTTTTGTGACACCGTACATGGTTGTCGGTTTCAACGCGCATGACTGTGGAGCGATTGCCGGAGTATCAGGTCCCCAAACAGCTATAGAACTCGGTATAATTACTCTCGCGAAGTCGAATTTAACCGCAGCGTTGAGCATATTAATTGTTCCGTTCATATTGATTGTCCAGCACAAAATTGTGTCTTTT